>NZ_JBHTCA010000002.1:217043-444996 GCF_042665215.1 Hydrogenophaga atypica | reverse complement strand
GGTGGCCAAGATTTCGCTGGACCGCATCGTGGGCCACCTGCTGCCGTTTGTGCTGGTCATCATGGGCTGCCTGGCCCTCATCACCTACATCCCCGCCATCTCGCTCACGCTGCGTGATGCGGTGTTCGCCAAGCCGCCGGCCGTCTCCCCCGCGCCGGTGCCCGCCATCGGCCCTCAGTAAACCGTCCACACCATGTCCGACCGCATCCACGCCAGTTACTGGCTCGAAACCCCCGACAACCCCGCGCGCGCCGCCGAGGTGATTGCGGGCGAGCAGTCCAGCGGCACCTTCCTCGCTCTGGCCAACGAAACCCCCGAACTCAAGGCACGCTGTGGCGCGCGCGTAGAACGCCTCGAGCTGCTCGACGTGGTGGACCAGCCCAGCCTGCCCGGGCGCTACAAGCCCGGTGTGCGTTTCCAGCGCGCGCGGCTGGAGCTGTCGTGGTCGGTGGAGAACATGGGCCTGAGCCTGCCCAACGTGATGGCCACCATCGCGGGCAACCTGTTCGAACTGCAGTGTGTGTCGGGCCTGCGCATCACCGACTTGCGCCTGCCCGTTGCCTTTGCCCAGGCCTGTCCCGGCCCGGCCTTTGGCATCGCCGGCACACGCCGCCTGGCCGGTGTGGCCCAAGGGCCGCTGATTGGCACCATCATCAAACCCAGCGTGGGCCTCAACCCCGAACAGACGGCCGCCGAGGTGCGCCAGCTGCTGGCCGGTGGCATCGACTTCATCAAGGACGACGAGCTGCAGGCCGACGGCCCGCATTGCCCGTTCGACGAGCGCGCGCGCGCGGTGATGCGCGAGGTGAATGCGGCCGCCGAGCGCCTGGGCCGCAAGCCCATGGTCGCGTTCAACCTCACCGGCGATCTGGACGAAATGAAGCGCCGGCACGACCTGGTGCTGTCGCTGGGCGGCACCTGCGTGATGGTGAGCCTCAATTCGGTGGGCCTGGTGGGCCTGCGCGAACTGCGCCGCCACAGCCAGTTGCCCATCCACGCCCACCGCAACGGCTGGGGCTACCTCAGCCGCCACCCCGCGCTGGGCTGGGACTACGCGCCCTGGCACACGCTGTGGCGTCTGGCCGGGGCCGACCACCTGCACGTCAATGGCCTGGGCAACAAGTTCAGCGAAAGCGATGCCGAAGTGGCCGCTGCCGCCCAGGCGGTGCTCAAGCCGCTGTGGGCCGACGCGCCCATGGCCGCGATGCCGGTGTTCAGCTCGGGCCAGACCGGCCTGGTGGCCGCCGCCACGCACCAAGTGGCCGGTGGTACCGACCTGATTTTTGCGGCAGGCGGCGGCATCTTTGGCCACCCCGGTGGCGTGGCTCAGGGGGTGACAGCGTTGCGCCAGGCGTGGGACGCGGCGGTGGCCGGCGTGGATTTGCAGGCCCACGCCGCGCGCCACCCCGAGTTGAAAGCCGCACTGGGTTTCTGGTGAACCGCATGACCAACACCGCCTTGCCCGCTGGCCCGCTGCTGGCCTATTACGGCGACGATTTCACGGGCTCCACCGACGTGATGGAGGCCTTCACGGCGGCCGGTGTGCCCACCGTGCTGTTCTTGCGCACCCCCGGTCCCGAGTGGGTGCAACGCTTTGCCCACATGCGTTGTATTGGCCTGGCCGGCACGGCGCGTGGCCACATGCCCGCTTGGATGCGCGAGCAGTTGCCAGCGGCCTTTGCCAGCCTCCAGGCCTTTGGTGCGCCGCTGTTGCACTACAAGGTCTGCTCCACCTTCGATTCCAGCCCCGAGCGCGGCAGCATTGGCCAGGCGATTGACCTGGGGGTACCCCATATGCGCGGGCGCTGGTCGCCCATGGTGGTGGGCGCGCCACGCCTGCGCCGCTACCAGGCCTTTGGCCACCTGTTCGCGGCCATGGGCGATGTGGTCCACCGGCTGGATCGCCACCCCACCATGTCGCGCCACCCGGTCACGCCCATGGGCGAGTCCGACCTGCGTGTGCACCTGGCGCGGCAGACGCCGCGCCGCATCGAACTGATCGATCTCGTCACCCTCAAGGCGCGCCAGGGCGACGCCGCCTTGCACGCGCTCATGGGCGACGACGTGCCGGTGGTGATGCTGGACGTGGTGGACGAGGACACGCTGGCCGAGGCCGGTCGGCTGGTCTGGGAACATCGGGGTGAGGGACTGTTCGGCGCCGCGTCATCCGGTCTGGAATATGCCCTGGCTGCGCACTGGCGCCGCAGCGGCGCCTTGCCCGAACCCGCCGCGCTGCCACCCACGCAGGCCGTGCCCGCCATCGCCGCCATCAGTGGCAGTTGTTCGCCCATGACGGCGGCGCAAATCGCCTGGGCGGCCGAACACGGGTTTGCCACCGAACGGCTGGACGTGGGCGCGGTGCTGTGGCCCGAGCGCCGCGAGCTTGAGATCGCGCGTGTGCTGGCCATGGCGCTGGTGGCCTTGCAGGCCGGCCGCAGCCCGCTCATCTACTCCGCTGCCGGGCCCGATGACCCGGCCGTGACCACCTTTGCTGCCCAGGCCGAGGCGGCTGGCTTGGGTGTGGCCGTGGCCAGCGCCCGCGTGGGCGACGCCCTGGCCGAGACCATGCGTCGCCTGGTGGCGGCATCGGGCGTGCGCCGCCTGGCCATCGCGGGGGGCGACAGCTCGGGCGCCGTGGCGAGTGCCTTGGACATCGCCGCGCTTACCGTGGCTGCCCAACTGGTGCCCGGCGCACCGCTGTGCCGCGTGTGGTCCGACGCGCCGGGCATGGACGGCATGGAGGTGGTGCTCAAGGGCGGGCAGATGGGCCAGGCCGACTTCTTTGGCCGCGTGTTGCACGGCACCGTTTGAATGAGCTGCCTGCGGTATGCTTTTCGCCCATGAGTGTTGAGCAGATACAGCGGCGCAAAATTTACCAGGAGGTGCTGGACCGCCTGTTGCTGCGCATACGCGCGGGCGAATGGAAACCGGGTGACCAGCTGCCTGCCGAGCGCGAGTTGATGGCCTTCTACGGCGTGGGCCGCCCCGCGGTGCGCGAGGCGCTGCAGGACCTGGCCCGCTCCGGCATCGTGGAAATTGCCCACGGCGAGCGCGCGCGGGTGGTGGTGCCCACGGCCGACCTGCTGATCGAACAGATCGCCGGTGGCGCCCAGCACCTGCTGCGCATGCAGCCCGTGATGCTGGAACACCTCAAGGACGCGCGGGTGTTTCTGGAGGCCGGCCTGTGCCGCATTGCCGCCGAACGCGCCACCGATGCCGATGTGGCCCGCCTGCGCCAGCGCCTGGACGAACACCGTGCCGCGTTGTCGGCCATGGATTTGTTCCTGCAGCGCGACATGTTGTTCCACCGCGAGATCGCCACCATCGCCGGCAACCCCATCTTTCCTGCCATCGTCGAAGCCCTGTTCAACTGGGCCAGCGCCTACTACCAGACCATCGTGCGTGCGCCCGGCGCCGAACAGGTGACCCTGGCCGAACACACCCGCATTCTCGACGCGATTGCTGCACGCGATCCGGCCGCCGCCGAGCAAGCCATGCGCGACCACCTGTTGCGCGCCAGCGATCTGTACCAGACAGTGCCGCAGCCGGCGGGCGCCTGATTGCCGCCCCGCTGCCCAGGTGGCAGCGTGTTGTTCCCCCACAAAAGGGCCGCCCACAAGGCGGCCCTTTTGTCGTTTGCGGCACACGCGCGCAGCGGTTTGTGCATTGAAATGGCGCCACCGTTGTTGTCGATTGAGGAGACCCGATCATGGCCCTGCCGTCTGCCGCAGCCCCCGACGTCACTCCGCTGCGCTGCTGGCGCGAAGGCGGCATCGCTCACCTGCGCTTCAACCGGCCCCAGGCCATGAACGCCATCGACCTGCCGATGGCCAAGGCCTTCCATCAGGCCTGCCAGCAGATCAACAACGACGCCGCCGTGCGGGTGGTGGTGCTCAGCGGCGAAGGCCGGGCCTTCATGGCGGGTGGCGACCTGCAAAGCATGGCGGCCGATCCCTCGGCCGTGGCCGCCGAGCTGATCGGCGAGATGCACGCCGGCATCGAACTGCTGGCGGGCTTGTCGGCACCGGTGATTGCCTCGGTGCAGGGCGCGGTGGCCGGCGGTGGGCTGGGCCTGGCCTTGACGTGCGACCTGATCGTGGCGGCGGAGGGCACCCGTTTCAACCTGGCCTACACCCGCATAGGCACCAGCTCCGACTGCGGCACCTCGTGGGGGTTGCCGCGCTGGGTGGGCCTGCGTAAGGCGCTCGAGATTGCGCTGCTGTGCGAGCCATTTGACGCCGCCGAGGCGCTGTGGCTGGGCATGGTCAACCGCGTGGTGCCAGCCGAGGCCCTGGCCGAACACACGCTGGCATGGGCGCGCCAGATCGAAGCGTCGGCGCCACTGGCGGTGGGGCGGCTCAAGCGGCTGATGCGCGCGTCCGACCAGCACGACCTGCACACCCAACTGCAGGCCGAGGCACGCGCGTTTGTGGCCTGCGCCGGCACGGCCGATTTTGCGGAGGGTGTGGCCGCTTTTCTGGCCAAACGGCCGGCGCGTTTCACCGGTCGCTGACGCTGACGCTGGCTCAGGCGCCGTCGCGGCCGCGCCGCCGCTCGATCTGGTGGGTGGCGTAGTAATGTGCCTTGGCCGCGTACATGGCCCGATCAGCGTCTTGGCAGGCCAGTTCCAGTTCGTGGGCCTGCTGGCAGGTGGCAATGCCCACGGCCAGGCTCAGCGGCTGGCCGGGGTAGAACTGGTTGTTGAGTTCCAGCATGGAGTCGATGTGCTCTTTCAGGCGCTCGGCGCCTGCGCGGTCGGTGCCCGGCATGAGCACCATGAACTCGTCGCCGCCGATGCGGGCCGCGCAGGCGGGCTCGGTCACCGCCTTGGACAAGACCTCGCCCGCGCGCCGCAACAGCGCGTCACCAGCCGCGTGGCCGTTGCTGTCGTTGGCGTTTTTCAGGCCGTTGAGGTCGATGGCCAGCACGCTCACCGGCCACGGCCCTTTGCGCGAAAGGCGGTTCAGTTCCTCGATGTAGAAGGTGCGGTTGCGCAGCTTGGTCAGCGTGTCGTGTTTGCCCAGGTACTCCAGGTAGGCCTCGGCCTTTTTGCGGGCCGTGATGTCCACCAGCGAGACCAGCACCAGGTCCCAGTTCGCCTCGTGGCCATCCAGCACACCAAACTGCATGTGCACGTGCATCAGGTTGCCGGCCAGCGAGTAGTTCACCACCTCGCGTTGCTGGAACAACTGGCCTTTCCACAGGTCGATCAGCTGCTCGGCAAAGGAGTCGTGCATCTCGCCGCGGAACACGCGGTCGAGCTGGCGCAGCAGGGTGTCGCGGTCGGCCGCGCCAAACATGCGCAGCGTCTGCTGGTTCACGTCGATGACGCGGATCTCGCGCATGCAGCGGGTCACGAATTCGGGGTGCACGTTGATGAAGGTGCGCAGGTCTTCAATGCCCCGCTCGCGCACCTCGTCCATCAGCGCACGCACGCCGCTGAAGTCCTCCACCCACAGCGACACAGGCGAAAACTTGAACAGGTTGTGCGCGTAGGCCTCGCTCATCTGCAAGCGTTGTGTGGCTTGAACGCGCGCCGTCACGTCCTGCAGCGACACCAACACCCTGTCCCAGTCGGCTTCATGGCCTTCGAGCACCCGCGCCTGCACCTCCACATCAATGCGCCGCCCGCTCAGCGAGTAGTTGACCGAAGCGCCGGTGAACTGACGGCCGCTCTCCCACAACTGCACCATTTCGCGCCCAAACTGGTCCAGCGTGCCGTCGCCAAACACCTTGCTGAGCTGGCCCACCAGCTCCTCCTGCGAGCCCGCCTCAAACATCTCCAGCGTGCGCTGGTTGACCTTGAGCACCATGGGCGCTGCGGCCACCTCGGCCAAGCGTTCCGGCTGGGCCTCGAACATCGCGCTCAGGTCGCTCACCCCTTCGGCACGCCAGGCATCGAACAGCCGCTTGATGCCGCTGTAGTCCTCCAGCCAGAGCGAGGCGGGGGCAAGGTCAAACATCTGTTCAAAGTCGGAGCGGGCGGGCATGGTGGTGGGGCAGGGGACTGCCGGTTTGGTCGGAGGTAGTCACTTTAACAATCTGCCGGCGTGTGCCCGATATGCTGCGGGGTGTTTGCATTGGTTTTATGGGTAAAGCATGAGCATGTCGTCCATTCTTCTCACCGTCGCGGCGGCGGCATGTGTTGTGGCTGCGCTGCTCCACTTTGTGTGCATTCCATGGGGTGCTGCGGGTTATCGGTTTTTGGGTGCGGGTGAGAGTGTGGCCAATGCGGTGGCTGCAGGCGATTGGCGACCGCATGTGTCTACCGTGCTGGTTGGAGCCATGTTGTTGGTTTGGGCTTGGTGTGCGCTGGCAGGCGCCGGATTGGCTGCGCCGCCGCCGTTGCTTCAGCCTGCACTTTTCACGATCGCGGCCGTGCTGATGCTGCGCGCGCTCGCGTTTCCATGGCTCCGTCCGATGTTCCCAGGCAACAGTGAGCTCTTCTGGTGGGTCTCTTCCGCGCTGGTCGGTGTACTCGGCCTCTTGTTTTTGGTTGGGGCCATTTTGGGCAGCAAGCCATGACAACTTGCAACCGACTGGCACAGGTGCTCCACTGCGCTGTGGGAGGAACTGGGCGAAAACGTTGAATGTGGGCCGTTGCTGCATGTTGTCGAGAACTTCTTTGAACTCGCGGGGACACGGAACCATGAAATCGGTTTCTACTTCCAGGTCTGCTTGGCTGAGTCTTCCGTTTTCTTGAACACATCCCGCACATACCGCGGTGTTGAACCCGAACTGAACCTCGAGTTTCGGTGGTTTCCTTTGCAGGAGCTGGTGTCTGTCAACTTGAGGCCGGCATTTTTGCGAACCTATCTGTCGGCCAGCCCGCTTGCGTTTGGGCATGTTGTTTGCAAATGACCAAGTACGTTGCGCTGTCCATCGTTTCGCCTCATGGCGGAAACATCGCTGCGGGAAGGAAGACGATTGAGGTCCGGTCATGGGTACCGCCGACGCTGCCGATCAAAGACCTCCTGATCGTAGAGAACACAAACTTCCTGACCGATGGGTTTCAAGTCGATCCGAATGGGCGAGCCGTCGCGCTGGTGGATGTGCGACTCGTCGAACCCTGGTTACCGTCACAGGTGGAGCCTGCCTGCTCAAGTGGATGGCAACCTGGGTACTTTGCTTGGCACCTTGAGAATGTGCGGTCATTGGCCTCCACGGGTCGTGTATGGGCCAAACGGAAGTTCTACGAGTTGAGTTGCCTCATGCAAGGTCTGAGCCTTGACGACCCTTCGTAGGGCAGTCTTGGTGTTTCCGTAGATCGGAGACTTGGTGCTGGATTGCACCTCTGTTGCATTAGGTACTGAATTTTAGTACCATTCCAAAATGAAACGAGCGTACCAGAAGACTTTGGAAGCCGTCTTCGCCCACCCGACCAGTGCGAACATTGCCTGGAAAGACATTGAAGCGTTATTGGGTGGGCTTGGCGCGGAGGTCGTCGAGCGCGAGGGCAGTCGTATCGCGGTCGTGCTGTTCAACGAGGTTCGTGTCTTCCACAGACCCCATCCTTCACCAAAGACCGACAAAGGCGCCGTGGTGTCGGTGAAAAAATGGCTTGAGCAACATGGAGTGAAACCATGAACGTGATGACGGTAGACGGATACAACGCGAAGATTGAGTACGACCCCGAGCTCGACATGTTTCGAGGTGAAATTTTGGGGCTCAACGGTGGTGCCGACTTCTATGGCAAGACGCCGAAGGAACTCAGGGTGGAGTTCAAGAGGTCTTTGACGCTGTTTCTTGATATATGCAAGGAAAAGGGCATTGAGCCGCGCCGCAGCTACTCCGGAAAGTTCAATCTTCGGATTTCGCCGGAACTGCATGAACGGCTCGCCATTGCCGCACAGGCCGAAGGCAAGAGCATCAACGCCCTTGCTCAAGAGGCGCTTGCTCAGCGTGTCACTGCCTGATCAAGGTCAAAAGCGCCACCCATGAAAAAACCCGCCAGCCAGAAGGCGGGCGGGTTGTTCGTTGCAAGAGGCTCGCGGCTTATTGCGGTTCGATCTTGGCTTCGCGGATGGCTTTTTCCCACTTGACCGTTTCCATCTTGTTGCGCTCGGCCAGTTGCGCCGGCGTGCCGGGGTCGATGGCGAAGCCGTTGGGGGCGAACTTGTCCTGGATGTCTTTGCTGTTCGCTGCGGCGTTGACGGCCGCGTTCATCTTGTTGATGGCCTCGGCCGGGGTGCCGGCGGGGGCGAACACCGCAAAGTAGGCGGTCAGTTCGTAGTCCTTGAGGCCCAGGGCCTCGTTGACGGTGGGCAGGTCGGGCACGGCGGCGGCGCGTTTGGTCGAGGTCACGGCCAGGCCACGGATTTTGCCGCCTTTGTGCTGGGGCACGGTGACGCCAAAGTCGGCGGTGAACACCATCACCTGGCCGCCGATCAGGTCGGTCATGGCGGTGGGGCCGCTTTTGTAGGGGATGTTGTTGAACTGCACGCCGGTCATGCTGGCCAGCACGGCCGAGCTGACCTGTTGCGAGGTGCTGGCGTAGGCCACGCTGACCTGGCCGGGCTTGGCCTTGGCGAGGTCGATCAGCTCCTTCAGGGTCTTGGCCGGCACGTCGTTGTTGACCGCGACCATCAACGGCACCGAGCCCACGTAGGCCACCGGCGCAAACGCGGTGTCCTGGTCGTAGGGCAGTTGTTTCATCAGGAACTTGAGTGCCGCGTTGGTGCTGTTGGTGCCCAGCAAAAAGGTGTAGCCATCGGGCGCGGCCTTGGCCACGTCGGCCGCACCCAGCATGCCGTTGACGCCCGGCTTGTTCTCCACCACCACGGTCTGTCCCAGGGTCTCGGAGACCTTGGCCATGAAGGCGCGACCGATCTGGTCGGTGGCGCTGCCAGGGGCAAAGGGCACCACCACCCGGATGGGTTTGCTGGGGTAGCTCTGGGCCTGGGCCAGTGGTGCAGCGAAACAGGCTGCAACGGCGGTGGCCATGGCGAGGCGGCGGGTCAACTGGGGCATGCGTGTGTCTCCGTGTGTTTTTGGTGAAAAATTCACATTTGAGTGTAGTGGCTGCCGAACGTGTGTGCTCTCATGGTTAGTGCGGAGGCCCATCGCCGATGGTGATGGCCATCGCCAGCAGCAGAAAGCCAAATGACTTGCCGTGGGCGTCGAGGTTGAGCGACGCGTTGACGCCGCCCTCCAGCGCCTCGTGGAACACGAAGTTGATGCCGTGCAGGTGGGGCAGCTCAAAGCGCTCGATGGCACCGCGCCACAAGCTGGGGTGCGTGGCCTTCAGGCGTTCCACGGTGAGCGCGGCCTTGACCGCTTCATAGTGGTGTGGCTCGTACACCCACACGCACACGTTGGAGATGTTGCCTTTGTCGCCGGAGCGCGCGCCTGCAATCTCGCGCAGGGCCACGGTGTGTGTGTGGGTCATGATGTCAGCACCTCGATGTTGAGCGCGATCGCCTCGCGGTCCACGTACATGGGTTGGGTGGTCACCGAGGGCGTGATGTGGCCCCGGTAGCCACCGCCGCCGGCCGGGCCGCCCAGCCACAGGCTTTCCACCTCTTCGAGCAGGTTCTCGGCCATGGCGCGCGAGGGGGTGCGCAGCGCCGCCCGCAGGCGCACGTCGGTGCACAAGGCGGCGTGGGCGGGCAGGCCGTTCATGGCCGTGCCATGCAGGGCGTTGAGGCCGATGAGGTCCAGCCGCAGCGGCTCGGTGTTGCCATGCACCTGGGCCATGCGTTCGCGCACGATCTCGGCCGCCAGCTGCGCGCGGGCGGCGGCACCCGGGCCGGCGTAGCTGATCTCGCCCTCGACCAGAAAACCGCCGTCAAAGCCGACGATGGCCTTGAGCTGGCGCGGCCGTTCGCGCCCGCCCACGCCGCGCACGGCCACGCGGTCGGCACCGACCTGCGCGATGCGCGCGGTGGAAAAGTCGGCCGCCACATCGGGTGTGAGGTAGGCGGCCGGGTCGTGCACCTCGTACATCAGTTGCTCCTTCACGGTCAGCTCGCTCACCAGGCCGCCGGTGCCGTCGAGTTTGGTGATGACCGCGCTGCCATCGGCCGCCACCTCGGCCAGCGGAAAACCCAGCTGCGCGATGTTCGGCACCATCTTGTGCGGCGGGTCGGCAAAGTAGCCACCGGTCACCTGCATGCTGCACTCCAGCAAATGCCCCACGGCCGTGCCTGCGCCCAGGCGCGCCCAGTCGTCGCGCGCCCAGCCCAGGCGGTGCACCAGCGGCGCCAGAAACAGCGAGGGATCGGCCACACGTCCCGTGATCACCAGGTGCGGCTGCTCGTCGAGCGCGGGCAACAGGGCATCGATGCCGAGGTAGGCGTTGGCGCCAACCACGCGCTGGCCGTGCTCGCGCAAGGTCTTGCCCATCTCGGGCAGCCAGGTGTCGCCGTTCACCTGCGTGGTCACGTCATCGCCCGTGACCACCGCGATGCGGATCTTCAGGCCCAGCCGCTGCGCCAGTGCCTGGGCGGCGTGCCCGGCCGCGCGCGGGTTGGCCACGCCCATGTTGGTGACGATGGTGGTGCCGTGTTGCACACAGGCCGGCAGCACCGCGCCCAGGCGTTTGTCGAGCGCGGTGTGAAAACCCTTGTCCGGGTCGGCCGCGCGTTGCAGGTGGCCGTAGGCCAGGGTGCGTTCGGCCAGGCATTCGAAGGCGATGAAGTCGAGCCGGCCACGCTCGGCCAGGTCGCGGGCGGGGGCGATGCGGTCGCCGGCAAAACCGGCGCCCGCGCCAATGCGCAGGGTCATGGGGCGTCCTCTGGGTGTGCCTATGGGGGTATGCACCGGCATTGTGCCTGCCCACCTAGAATGTCAAAAAAACATTGGAGATCCACATGAAGTCTGCCCACGATCTGGTGGTTGCCGCCAAAAGCCGAGTCATCGAAGTGCCGCTGGAGCAGGCGGAGCAGGCCATCCGCGAGGCCGATGTGCTGATCGACGTGCGCGAGGCCGACGAATACGCGGCCGGCCACCTGCCCGGCGCGGTCCACATCTCGCGCGGTTTGCTGGAGTTCAAGCTCAGCGGCACGCCGGCCCTGGCCGCGCGCGACCAGAAGGTGGTGCTGTACTGCAAGACCAGTGGCCGTGCCGCCCTGGCCGCTTGCGCCATGGCCGACATGGGTTACCTGAACGTGGTGTCGCTGGCCGGGGGCTTTGACGCCTGGCTGGCGGCAGGCAAGCCGGTGCAGCGGCCGGTGCCGCCGTCCTTCGATTGAGCCCGTCTGTGCTGGTGCCGCGCTTGCGCTTGTTGCCTGCCCGGTGGCTGGCCTGGGTGGTGGGGTGGTGCCTGGGGGCCGCGCTGTGGGGTGTGGCGGCGTCGGCCGTGGCACAAACCCCGACGCCGTCGGTGCAAGGGCCTCCGGCCGAACTGGTGCTTGGGCCCAGCGCGCCTTCGGTCGCCGTGTGGCCGGCGCTGCGCCGCTACCAGGGCGACACGCCCTTGCGCGACTGGACGCAGGCCAGCCTGTTGCGCGACAACTTTGTGCCCATGCCAGGCACCAATGCCACGCTGGGCCTGCAGCCGGAGCCGGTGTGGCTGCACCTGCCGCTGCGTGTGTTGCCCGGCGCCGAGGGCGTGTGGGTGCTGGACATCGACTACCCGCCGCTGAACCAGGTGTCGGTGTACCTCGTGCGCAACGACATGGTGGTGGCGCAAGACAAGATCGGCAGCCGCATCCCACGCGATGAACGGCGGCAACCCGCGCGCTCACCGACCACCCAGCTCACCCTGAGCGAAGGCCAGTACGACCTCTGGCTGCAAGTGCAGACCAGCGGCGCCATGGTGCTGCCCATGACGCTGAGCCGCCCGGCGGTGTTTTATGCCCGCGCGCTCGACGAGCAGATGCTCCAGGGCCTGCTCACCGGCCTGGCCCTGTGCCTGCTCTGCTACAGCCTGGCGCAATGGCTTTCCTTGCGCGACAGCCTGTTCCTCAAATACGGGTTGCTGTTGAGTGGCAGCCTGGCGTTTTCGCTGCACATGTTCGGCGTGGGTCGCCAGTACGTGTGGGGCGCCTGGCCTGGGGTGGAGGTCTATGCCTCTGGGGTGGCGGCGCTGGCGGCGGCGGCAGGCTCGTTTCTGTTCATCGAACACACGCTGCGCGGGTTGGGTCAGGCCCGCTGGTGGCGCCTGGCCATGCGCGGTGGGGCGGTCTTGTGTGGGGCCGTGGCGCTCGCCTATGTGTTCGGGCTGCTGCCGCTGAAGGTGGTCACCGCGGTCATGAGCGTGCTGGGCGTGGTGCCCGCGCTCATGGGGCTGCGCGGGGCTTTTCGTCTCGCCCGTGCGGGCGATCAGGTCGGCCTGACCCTGCTGCTGGCCTGGGCGGTGTACGGGCTGGGCACGGCGGTGATGATTGGCGTCATTCGCGGCTGGATGCCGGTGAATTTCTGGACCCAGCACGCCTTCCAGTTCAGTGCCACGCTGGACATGTTGCTGTTCATGCGCGTGCTCGGGTTGCGCACCCACGCCATGGCGCAGGCCGCCCACCAGGCGCGGCACGACCTGGGCGTGATGGCCTCGCTGGCCCATACCGACCCCCTCACCGGGCTGCCCAACCGGCGTGGGCTCAATGCGGCGCTGGCCGAGGTGTTGCCCCACGCCAACCCTGGCCGGCTGGTGGCCGTGTACGTGCTGGACCTAGACGGTTTCAAACCCGTCAACGACCGCTTCGGCCACGATGTGGGCGACGAGCTGCTGGTGGCGGTGGCGCAACGCCTGCGCGCCCACATCCGCAGCAGCGATCTGGTGGCCCGTGTGGGCGGCGACGAATTTGTGCTGGTGGCCCACGGCTTGCCCGACGAGCGCAGCGCCCACGAGCTGGGCCTCAAGCTGTGCGACGCCTTTGTGCCCGCCTTCGAGGTGGTGGGCGCGCCGGTGCGGGTGGGCCTGACTGCCGGTTATGCGCTGGCGCCGGTGGACGGCCACGACGCGGTGGACCTCCTCAGACGCGCCGATGCCGCCATGTACGCCGGCAAGCAGGCGGGCAAACAGCGGCTGGTGCGGGCCCAGCCGGCGCCGGTTTGATGTGGCAAAAATATGCCAATTTGAACTTGAAATTGACAATAAATTGATAATTTATTACATTTTCGGTTTGTGCCGGGTGGTCCGGCCCGCCCGCCCCCATGCCAGATTCCCCTCCCACGCCTGAGCCGGCTTCGGCAGACGATCCGCTTCGCGTGCAACGGGAGCGCGAGTTGCAGTTGGCGCGCGCGTTGATCGCCGGCTCCAACGACGCCATCGTGGCGCAGTCGCTCGACGGCATGATCGAGTCGTGGAACCCGGGCGCCGAGCGCCTGTACGGCTACAGCGCACAGGAGGCCATCGGCCGCCACATCCAGCTGCTGCTGCTGCTGCCGCAAGACCACGCGGCCGAGAGCCGGCTGCTGAGCCGGGTGCGCAAGGGCGAGGTCGTGCCCAACTACGAAGCCACCCGGCGGCGCAAGGACGGCAGCCTGGTCGAGGTGTCCATCAACGTGTCGCCCATGCGCGACGATGCGGGGCAGGTGGTGGGTGTGTCCAAGATCGCCCGCGATGTGGGCTACCGCCGCGTCCGGGCCGAGTTGGAGCAGGCGCGCGAGCGCGCTGAGCAGATGGCCGCCACACGCTCCGCCTTCCTGGCCACCATGAGCCACGAACTGCGCACACCCATGAACGCCGTGCTGGGTTTCACCAGCCTGCTCATGGACACGCCGCTGAACGAGGTGCAACGCGGCCACCTCGTCACGGTGCAAAACGCCGCACGCAGCCTGCTGCGCCTGCTCAACGACATCCTGGACGTGGCGCGCCTGGAAAAAGGCAAGCTGCAGCTGGAGGAGAAAGACCACGACCTGCACGAACTGCTCAACGGCCTGCGCCACGACTTTGGTGCCATCGCCCAGGCCAAGGGCCTGACCTTGTCGGTCCAGGTGCGGCCCGCCGTGCCCCAACGCGTGCATGGCGATGCCGTGCGGGTGGGGCAGATCCTGAGCAACCTGTTGGACAACGCGATCAAGTTCACTGCGACCGGGCAGGTGCAGCTGCGCGCGCAGGTGCTGGATGGTCAGTTGTGTTTCGAGGTCAGCGACACCGGGCCGGGCATGGCGCCCGACCAACTGGCCCGCCTGTTTGAACCTTTCACACAGGGCGATGCTTCGCTGGACCGCCGATTTGGCGGTACCGGCCTGGGCACCGCCTTGTGCAAACAACTGGCCACCCTCATGGGCGGCGACGTGGGCGTGCGCAGCACCCCCGGCGAGGGCAGCGTGTTCACCGTGCGCCTGCCGCTGCGCCATGCAGCGGCAGCGGCGGCGGCCGAGAGCACCCCATCGGTTTTTTTGGCCGAAGACCTGCCGCTGGTGAACGAGGCCGAGGCGCTGGAGATTTGGGGCGACATGCGCGATGTCTGGGTCGATGGCCTGACGCTGTTTGTGGAGCACCTGCCGGGGCACCGCGCCAACATTTTGGCCGCCTTGGGCAACAACGACCTGAGCGCCGCCGTGGCCCCGGTGCACGCCCTGCGCGGCAGTGCCGCCACGCTGGGCTTGCAGGCCCTGAGCCAGTTGCTCGCCATCGTCGAACACGCCTTGCGGCATGGCGACATCGCGCACGCCCAGGCCTTTGCCGCCGAACTCGGCCCCCTGCTGGACCGCACCGAGCAGGCGGTGTTGCCCTTGCTGGCGCCCCCACAGAACCAGGCGCTGGACGTGCTGGGCGCGCCGCCTCGTGTCGTCGACGCGCTGGCTGCCATCGACCAGGTGGTGAGCACCTTGCAACGCGGCGAAGCCCCGCTGCGCCAGGTCGAGGTGCTCAAGGACGCCCTGGGGGCCGGCGTCGGGCAGGCCAGTTGGCAGGCGGCGGCCAAAGCGCTGGACAACTTCGAATTTGACCGCGCCGAGCTGGCCCTGGCAGACTTGCGTGCTTGGCTGACCCAGCAGCCGCAGACCTGACGTTCACACGGAGATGCACATGGTTGCGCCAGCAGAACAAGACGCCCGCAAGCTGTTGCTGCTCGTGGATGACGAAGCGGTCAACCTCAGGCTGTTGCAGCAAATCCTGCAGGACGACTACCGCTTGCTGATCGCCAAGGACGGCGCGCGGGCGCTGGAGCTGGCCACCAGCGCTTTGCCCGACCTCATCCTGCTCGACGTGATGATGCCGGGCATGACCGGCCACGAGGTGTGCGAACGCCTCAAGGCGAGCGACGCCACACGCCACATCCCGGTGATCTTCGTGACCGCGCTCAGCGACGAGACCGACGAAACCCGGGGCTTTGCACTGGGGGCGGTGGACTACATTACCAAGCCCTTCAGCAACCCGGTGGTGCGCGCGCGCATCAAAACCCAGCTCTCGCTGGTGCGTGCCGAGGTGCTGCTGGCCACCCGCCAGCAGGTGGTGCAATGCCTGGGCGCAGCGGCGGAATTCAAGGACAACGAAACCGGCCTGCACGTGGTGCGCATGAGCCACTACTCGCGCCTGATTGGTCAGGCGCTGGGCATGCCCAAGGTTTTGCTCGAAGACCTGTTCAGTGCCGCGCCCATGCACGACGTGGGCAAGATCGGCATCCCGGACGCCATTCTGCGCAAGCCGGGGCGGCTGGACGAGGACGAGCTGCTGGTGATGCGCCAGCACCCCGAAATTGGCGCCCGCATCATTGGCCAGCACCAGGACGGCATGTTGGCCATGGCCCACCGCATCGCGCTCTACCACCACGAAAAGTGGGATGGCAGTGGCTACCCCTTCGGCCTGGCCGGCGAGGCCATTCCGCTGGAAGCGCGCATTGTGGCGATCGCCGATGTGTTCGACGCACTCACCAGCGTGCGACCTTACAAACGTGCCTGGACCTTCGACGAGGCACTGGGCCTGCTGCGCCAGGAGGCGGGCCGGCATTTCGATCCGAGCCTGGTGGCCGTGTTCCTGGGCCTGCTGCCGCAGGTGGCGGCGGTGGCGGCCGAATTCGGCGAGCCGCTCAACCACCCCAGCGCGTGAGCGCCAACGTCACCATGCTGCCCACGCAGACCAGGGCCAGCGCAAACCACGGGGTTTGGTGTTTGGCCGGCATGCCGGCGCGCAGGGCTTGTTTGCCCGCCACGATGTAGACCAGCAACAGCACCAGCTTGGCCGCCAGCCAGGGGTGCTGGGCGCCGGGGTACTGGGCGCTCCACACCATCAGCCCCACGCCGGCCGCCATCAGCACGCTGTCGTTGGCATGGGGCAGCCAGCGCAGCACCGGCCAGCGGCGCCGCCAGTCCACGCCCCACAGCCCCAAGCCACCGCGCAGCACAAACAGCGTGACCGACACCACCACACAGGTGAGGTGCAGGTGGCGCAACGCCAGGTAGCTCATCGTGCAGGTTTCAACGGTGGATGCGCAGGTCCGGCAGCCGCCAGTCGCGCCACATGGCCAGCAGGCGCAGGCCGCTGGCGGCCGACGCACCCAGGGCCAGGGCGATGCCACTGTCCAGCGCGAGAAAGTAGCACGCCACCACCACCCAGCCGCCGGCAAACGCGCACACTGCGTAGGGCTGGTGGCCGTGGAAGGCCGAGGGGATTTCGTTGCACACCACGTCGCGCAGCACACCACCAAACACGGCCGTCATCACGCCCATCAGCACCGCGATGAGCGGGGGCATGTGGGCGGCCAGCGCGATCTGTGTGCCGCTGGCCGCAAACAGGCCCAAGCCCAAGGCATCGGGCCACTGCATGGCGCGTTCGGTGAGCGCAAGGTGGTGGCCACGCAGCCACGCGCCTGTCGCCACACACAGGCCCAGCACCGCCCACACGTACCAACTGTGCTCGACCCAGAAGAAGGGCCGGCGGTCGAGCAGCACGTCGCGCAGCGTGCCACCGCCGAAGGCCGCCAGAAAAGCCACCACCGTCATGCCGACCACGTCCAGCTTTTTGCGCACGGCTTCCAGGATGCCGGAGAGCGCAAAGGCCGCCGTGGCCGCGATCTCGATGGCGATCTGTGCGGTTGTCAGCGTCTGGGTGACCAGCGGGTTCAGCGTCATACGGCCCGATGGTAGTCGGGGATGACCATGCCGGGGTGGTGAAGGGGCCGTCAAGTGCGCGCGCCAGCGGCGAGTCGGCCGAGTGTGGCGAGCCCAACAAGGCCGTGCTTTTGTCGGCCTGATCCGCGTCCACTTCAGCGCTCTGTTCAGCCCTCGCCGCAGCCCAGCTTCTGCGCCAGCGCAATGCGCTGGCGCATCTGGGTGACCAGGTGGTCCAGAAACGCGCGGCTGCGCGCCGGCATGAACTTGCGGCTGGGCAGGGCGGCATAGAGCTCCAGGCGGGCCGTGATCCAGGGCGACAACACGCGCACCAGGTCGCCGTTGCAAAGGTGTTCGGCAATCAGTTCGATGGGCTGCGAACTGATGCCCGCGCCCTCCAGCGTGGCGCGCAGCAGGGTGTCGGTGTGGTCGGCCAGAAAGGCCGGGCTCACCTCCTGTTCCACCACCCGGTCGCCTTCTAGCGGGTGCATCAGCCGCCACGGCGCCAAGCGCGCACCCGGCGTGCGCAGCCGCAGGCATTGGTGTAGCGCCAGGTCTTCGGGGGTTTGGGGCGCGCCGTGTTGGGCGATGTAGCTGGCCGAGGCGCAGACCACCGCCTCGCTGGAGGCCACATGCCGCGCCACCACCTGCTCGCCCAACTGATCGGTGGAGCCCACCAGGGTGATGTCGTGGTCCTCGACCGACAGCTCGTAGGCGGTTTCGACGTGCAGGTCGATGGTGATGCGCGGGTACTGGGCGCGAAAGCCTGCCACCAGCGGAGCCACGATGTTGACTGCCAGCACCGGAGGCGCCAGCACGCGCAACACACCCGACAGCTCCGAGGTGTGCGACTGCGTGACCGCAAAGGCCTCGTCTACATCCTGCAGGATGTGCCGGCTGCGCTTGAGCAGTGCATCACCGGCATCGGTCAGCGAAACCCGGCGCGTGGTTCGCTGCAGCAGCCGTGTGCCCAGGTGTTCTTCGAGGTCGGCCACCAGGCGGGTGACGCCGGCGGGGGCCATGTCCAGGGCGCGCGCGGCGGCCGCAAAGCCGCCTTCATCCACCACTTTCTGGAAGGCGCGCAGGCTTTGGAGTCGGTCCATGGGAGGGCTTTCGGTTTTTCAAGGTCTCTATTATTTCAAAATCAACAATAGAAAATTGAAAATGTGGATATTTATCTCGAAATAAAACGGTAATAAAGTACACCCCATCGATGAGGCAAACACCAGCGCGACTCACCGAGCAACGGGCAACCAGACGCTGTACCGGCGGATCAAGCCCGAAGGAAACACCCTCAACCTTCTAGGAAATACCATGAACATGACTTCGAAAATCACCTCTGCCATCGTTTTGTCTTTTGCCGCACTGGGTGCCGGCCATGCCATGGCTGTTGAAGGCGGCGACCGTGGCGTGGGTCTGGCCCAACACTTTGCCGCCACCAGCAATCAGACCCGCGACGCCGTTCGCGCCGAGTACCTGCGTGCCGCCGCTGCCGGCGAAGTGGTGGCCAGCGGCGACCGCGCCAGCCGCCTGGCAGCGCCGGTGGTGGCCCAGACCAACACCACCCGCGAGCAGGTGCGTGCCGAATACTTCCGCGCTGTGCGCAGCGGCGACATCGTTCAAAGCGGCGACGCTGGCGTCAAGCTCAATGAACTGTATCCCTCGCAATACCCCCAGGCCGAGCGCGCCAGCCGCGTGGCCGGTACGGCAACTGCCACCCAGCTGTAATCCGCACTTGTGTTTTGAGGCACGGGGGTGATCCCGCCGTGCCCTCGCCACACCCACGGCGCCGGTCATCCCCGGCGCCGTTCGTGTTTGTGGGGCGCCGTTTTATCGTTTTCCATCCAGCATGCGCACGGCCTGGTGTTGCAGCAGGTGCCGGCACAACACATGGCGTTGCTGGCCAAACGGCGCTGCGGCCGATGGGGTGGTGATCACCGCCAGCTCCGAGACCTGGTTGTTGCTGATCGCGGGCCAGCAGCTGCAAGAGCCCATCGTGCAGTACGGCCCGTTCGTGATGAACACGCAGCAGGAGATCTGGCAGGCGCTGAGTGATTTTTTGCGCCGGGCGCTTGGGCAACCAGCGGGTTGAGTGTCATGGCCCGCGATGGTAGTCGGGGATGACCATGCCGGGGTGGTGCAACCACACGTCGAAGGGGATGGACTGGTCCATCACGAAGCGGTCGCCCCGGTACCAGAAGCGACCGGCCAGCACCACCTGGCCTTGGCGGTCGAGCACACGGCGCGTCATCTGCAGCACCGGTGTGCCGAAGGGGCAGTCGAGCGCGCGCGACAGTGGCAGGTCGGCCGGGGCCACGCTCAGCGTCTGTTGCACCTCGTGCAGCCGGCCGGGCGCGTGCTGGTTGATCAGCCAAGCGATCTTGTGGCGTTTTTCAGCGCCACGTGGAAACAGCGCGCGCACGCTGCTGTCCACGTGCATTTCGATCAGGCAGAAGGGCTCACCCTGGTGGATGTGGCGCTTCTTCACCATGTCGTAGCTGGCGCAAGGCTTGAAAGGGCCCAGCAGATCGGCCGGCAGCGGTTGGCGGCGTTGTTGCTCGATCAGGTCGATGCGCAGCTCGGCAGCGGCGGGGTCGTTGATGGCCGCGCGCAGGTGGGCGTCCAGCCCGGCGCCACGCTGCGTGGGCGCGTCGGCCACAAAGGTGCCGCGCCCACGCGCGCTGTGCACCAGACCTTCGCGCGCGAGCACGCCGTAGGCCTGGCGCGCGGTGATGCGGGCCACGCCGTGGGCCTCGGCCAGCTCGGCCACGGTGGGCAGACGGGAGCCTGCGGGGATTTCGCCTTGGGCGATCTGGTGGCGCAGCACACTGGCCAGTTGCGCGTACTGCGCCACACCGGCGTCCACCGCCGTTTTCATGAGGTCTCGATGTTCATGGCGCGCACAAAAGGCACCCAGCGCGCGCGTTCGCGCTGGCCAAAGCTGTCGGCATCGGTGGGCGTGCTGGGGCCCAGGGCCTCGGAGCCGCCTTGCGCCAGCCGTTGCAACAAACCCGGTTGCGCCAGGGCCTGGTTGAGCGCGCGGTTGAGGCGGTCGATCACCGGCTGCGGCGTGGCGGCGGGCGCGAACAGGTTGTTCCAGGTGTAGGCCTGGTAGTCGGGCAAACCGGCCTCAGCAAAGGTGGGCACCTGTGGGCCCATGGCACTGCGCTGGGGCGCCGAGAGCGCGAGGATATGCGCCTTGCCTTGTTGCACCAGCGGGTTGGTGGCGAGGAAACCGTCGAACAGCAGGTCCACGTGGCCGCCGGCCAGGTCGGCCAACGCCGGGCCGTTGCCCTTGTAGGGCACGTGCAGCAACGAAATGCCTGCCGCCTTGGCAAAGGCCTCGCCCACGATGTGGCTGATGGAACCCGGCCCGCCCGAGCCGTAGGTGATCTTGCCCGGTTGTGCCTTGGCCTGGGCCATGAGCCCGGCCAACGTGGGCGGCATCTTGCTGCTGGCCACCAGGATCATGCCGGTGCGTGCCACCAGGCCGATGCTTCGCAGATCGCGCTCCACGTCGAAGGGCAGCGTTTTGTACAGGCCCACGTTCATCACCATCTGAGAGCTGGTGCCCAGGCCGATGGTGTAACCGTCGGCAGGCGCCTTGGCCACCGCGTCGGTGCCTACCGAGCCGCCTCCGCCAGGGCGGTTTTCCACCACCACCGGCTGGCCCAGGGACTCGCTCATGTGTTTGGACAACTCGCGCGCGATCAGGTCGTTGCCGCTGCCGGCGCCAAAGGCCACGATCAGCTTGATGGGTTTGCTGGGAAAGTCCTGCGCCCACGAGGTGGCGGGCGCAAGCGTGCTGGCGAGCAGGGCAGCGAGGGTTTGGCGGCGGTCCATGGGGCTTGTCTCCTTACAGCAGGTTGGGCGGAACACGTATGGGCATGGAAAGAAGGATCTGGGCCATGCCTTTGCCCAGCGGGTCGTTGCGCAGCGAGGCCATGCCTCCGCCACCCAGCGCCTGTTCGCACACGAAGTTGAAGGCGTGGATGCCCGGCACTTCGAAGCGCACGACCGGCCCCTGCACAAGGTGGGCCAGCCACTGCGCCACACGCTGAGGTGTGAGCTGCGCGCGCAGCAGCGGCAGCAACTCGGGCCGTCGCGCAATCACGCCGATGTTGGAGGTGTCGCCCTTGTCGCCGCTGCGCGCCCAGGCCAGGCGCACCAGGGGCACGTCCACCGCGTCGGCGCCGGCGTCGAGTGTGTGGCTGTTGTGTGTGGGTTCGGGCGGTGTGATGGGGGTGCCGGCGGGCACCGTCACGGCGATCATTTCGCCATCGAGATGCACCTGCGGCGTGACACGCGCCTTGTCCACCAGGAACGCGTACTGCCGGATAGAGGGTGACACCGAGGGCCGCCCGGCCGCGCCCGTGGTGCCGGGCGACCACGAGGTGCCGGCCGGTGCGATTTCGCGCGCAAACAGTTCCAGCGCCTCTTTGCTGCGGTGGGTCACGGTCAGGCGCAGGATGGCCTCGCGCGTGTCGGCGTGGCGCGCGTGTGGGCCGTAGCAGGACTCGGCGCCCAGCACCTCCAGGTGGTGTTCCTTGAAGGCGCCCAGGCCCAGCGCGGTCAGCATTTCACCGGTGCGGATCAGGATGGCTTCGCCCGTGCGGCGCGCCTTGGCCACGGCGTCGATGCCGACGATGGTGAGCTGCGCCGAACAACGGAAGCCCGCCATGTGCGTGGCGCTGACCTTGTAAAACGGGGTGGGTGGCTGGCCGCGCGCACCTTCCACGCGCACGCGGTGTTCGCCGGTCTGCGCCGTGTGCACCTGGGTGAAGTCGCACACCACGTCGGGCAGCAGGTAGGCGGCGGGGTCGCCAATCTCGTACAACATTTGCTCGGCCACCACGGCGGGCACCACCAGGCCGCCGGTGCCCGTGGGTTTGGTCACCGTGAAGGCGCCGTTGGCCTCGCATTCCACGATGGGGTAGCCGATGTGTGCCCAGTCGGGCACACGGTCCCAGTCGGTGTGCAGGCCGCCCGTGCCCTGGGCGCCACATTCGATGATGTGGCCGGCCAGCGCGCCGGCGGCCAGCAGGTCGTGCTGCTCGGGTGCCCAACCGAATTCGTGCATCAGCACGCCCAAGGTCACGGCCGAATCCACGCAGCGCCCGGTGATGACCACCTGCGCGCCCGCATCGAGCGCGGCCTTGACCGGCAGGGCACCCAGGTAGGCGTTGGCGCTGACCAGCTTTTCGGGCAACGGCGCGCCGCTTTGAAGCTCGCGCACGGGTGGCTGGGCTTCGCGCAGTGCGCCCACCTGGGGCATCAGGTCATCGCCGGTGACGACCGCGATTTTCAGCGCCACACCTTGCTCGGCAGCCAACGCCGCCAACGCGTCAGCGCAGCCTTGTGGGTTCACGCCACCGGCGTTGCTGACCACACGTATGCCCTGATCCACCACGTCTTTGAGAACTTGTTTCATGGCCACCGTCACGAAGTCGGTGGCGTAGCCCAGCTCCGGCTTCTTCAGGCGCGCGCCGGCCAGCAGCGACATGGTGAGTTCGGCCAGGTAGTCGAACACCAGGTAGTCGATCTGGCCACTGCGCACGAGCTGTGGGGCGCCCACGGCGCTGTCGCCCCAGAAGCCGCTGGCGCCGCCTATGCGTACCACTTTGCTCATCGGCCACTCCAGTTGGGTTGTCGTTTTTCGCGGAAAGCGGCCTGGCCTTCGGCGGCGTCCTCGGTCAACGCAAACAGCGCAATCTGGCTTTCGGTGAAGGCCATCGATTGTTCGAAACTCATGTGCTCGGTGTGTTTGAGCGTGTAGAGGCCGCGCCGGATGGCGGCAGGCGATTTGTCGAGCAACTTGTTCAGCACGGTTTCCAGCGCCTCGTCCACGTCGTCGGACACGCCGTTGATCAGGCCAACGTTCAACGCGCGTTCCGCGCTGAACGGTTCGCCCGTGAGGCACAGTTCGTTGAGCACACGCCGGGGCAACAGATCGCCCAGCACGCTGAGCACCTGGGCCGGGAACACGCCCACCTTGACCTCGGGCAGACCAAAAATGGCGTGGCGTGCGGCCACCACCAAATCGCACATGCCCATGAGGCCCATGCCACCGGCCATGCAGGCGCCGTTGACGCGGGCGATCAGCGGCACGTTGCTGGCGCGCGCCTGCCGCAGCACATTCGCAAAGCCTTGGTGTGGCTCTGAGTAGTCGAACTTGAACGAACTGCCGGTCTGCAAATCGGCCCCGGCACAAAAGGCCTTGCTGCCCGCGCCGGTGATGACGATGGCCCGCGCCTCGCGTGTCTGGTTGACACGGGCGATGGCCGCGCCGATACCGTTCAGCACGGTCGCATTCATCGCGTTGCGGCGTTCTTCGCGTTGGATGGTCAGCCACAACACGTCGCCGCGTTGTTCTTCCTGCAGTTCGGGGATGTTGCTCATGGTTGTCCTTGTCAAGAAGTCATTCGCGCAGTGCGCCGCTGGCCAGCAGGGCGTTGATGCGCGTGTCGTCAAATCCGGCCTCGCGCAGCACGCTGCGGCTGTGTTCACCCGCGCGCGGCGCCGGCGTGGCCGGGCCGGGTGGTGTGCCCGACCACTCGCTCGGCACGGCGGTGTTGCGCACCGCGCCCACTTGCGGGTGTTCAAGCTCATTGAAGAAGCCGATGTCTTGCAGGTGGGGGTCGCCCAGCACCGACTCAAAGGTGTGCATGGGAAACACCGGGATGTCGGTGCCGCTCAGCAGCGCCTGGAGCTCGGCCGTGCTGCGCTGCGCGATTTCGTCTGATACCCACTGGTACAGCTCGGTGATGTGGCGGGTGCGGGTGCCGATGTTGGCCAGGCGCGGGTCGGTGTCAAAGGCCTCGGGCTGGCCGATGGCGTTGAGGAACTGGCGCCACTGCTGGTCGGTGTAAATCAGGCAACACACATGGCCATCGCGCGTGGCGTAGGGCCGGCGTTCGGGCGACAGCAGGCGTGGGTAGCCAAAACCACCCTGGGCCGGCACAAAGGTCTGGCCGTACAGGTGGTCGCCCAGCACCTGCGGCAGCAGCGTTTCGAACATCGGCACGTCCACCCGTTGGCCCACGCCGGTTTGTTCGCGGGCGTACAGCGCCGCGCAGATCACACCGAAGGCGTGTTGTCCCACCATGCGGTCGGCCAGGGTGAAGGGCACGTAACGTGGCACGTCGCCGCTGCCCAGGGCCACGGCCTGGGGCAGGGCACAGGCCGCCTGGATCAGGTCGTCAAAGGCCGCGTTGCCAGCGTAGCGGCCGCGTTCGGAGAAGCCGAACATGCCCACATAGATGAGCTGCGGGTACAACGCCGCCAGCGTTTCAAAGTCCAGCCCCAGGCGGCGCATGGCGGGCGGGCGCACGTTGTAGGTCAAGACGTCGGCGTCGGCCAGCAGGTCCAGCAAAGCCTGTTTGCCCTCGGGGTGTTTCACGTCCAGCACCACACTGCGCTTGTTGCGGTTCAACCCCAGGAAGAGCGGCCCCAAACCTTGCGCGCCTTGCGGGCCAATGCCGCGAATCACATCGCCGCCCGGCGCTTCGACCTTGATCACGTCGGCCCCCAGGTCGGCCAGCATCTGCGTGGCCGACGGGCCCATGAACACGGCCGTCATGTCGATGACGCGCACGCCTGAGAGTGGGCCGGCGCGGGGTGGTTCTGAGGGTTTCAATGCTGCACCTAAAAACCTATCAATAGGTTTAATGGGTGCATGTTATGAGGCGCTGGGGAACTCGCGCTTTAGGGGAAACCCGAGCCAGGCTCCAAGGCCCAGCGAGATCGGCGTCTCACCGCTCCGCAATGTAGTGCGTCATCTTCGCACTCTCACCCTCGGCCAGAAAGGCGCGCAACTGGGCTTCGAGTGACTGGTCGGCCACGGTGGCGCGGGCGCGCTGGTGCAGGTAGTCGGCCCAGGACTCGACGATGAAGCGTTCGGTGTAGCGCGCGGGTTGGCCCAGGTCTTTGTAGATGCGCCAGAAGGTGGCGCCGTCGCGTTTGCGGGGTGCGCGCAGGCGGGCTGCGGCGTCCAGAAAGGCTTCGTCGGTGCCGGGGCGTATGCGGTAGCTGATCTCTACCGCGATGGGGCCGGCCTCGGGCGCAGGTTCGGCTTCGATGAAGAGTTCGTCCCAGGGCGTGCTCTGGGTCACCTCGTGTGTATCGCCCACACGCAGCGGGAAGGGTTTGACCAGCAGCAGGCCGGCGGCCATGAGGGCGGCGGCGCTCAGCAGGGCGGTGTTCAGCCCGAGGATGTCGGACACCGCGCCCCAAAAGGCCGAACCCATGGCGTAGGCGCCCAGAGCGGCCACCATGTGCAAGGCCACGGCGCGCGAGCGCACCCAGGGCGGCGCGCTGGCCTGGGTGGCGCTGTTGAAGATGGACATGGAGGTCATCCATGCCGCACCACCGGCGCCCATGGCCAGGTAGATCAGCCAGGGCACACGCACCAGCGCCGACAGTGTGAGCACCAGCGCAAACACCACGACGGTCACGATGACGATGCGGTCGAGCGAGAAGCGGGCGCGCAAGCGGCCCGCCACCATGCCAGCCATCACCGCGCCGGAACCCATGCAGCCCATCAGCAGGCCAAAGCCCTCGGCGCCGGTGCCCATGCGCTGGGCAATGGTGGGCAACAGCGCCCACAGGGCCGAACCCGCCGCGCCATAGGCCATCACGCGCACCAGCTGCGCCAGGATGATGCGCGAGTGCCAGGCGAAGCGCAGCCCGCTGAGCGTGCCACCCCACAGGCGCTCGGCCGGCAGGCGGCTGGGCGGGTGGGGTTTGGGTGGCCAGCGGCGGGTGGCTTCCCACATGAGTGCGGTGGTGAGCACCGTGACCAGAAACACCCAGCCCGCCCCCAAGCGGGTGAACATGAGGCCGGCCAGCGTGGGACCGACAGCGCGTGCGGCGTTGTAAGCGATGCTGATGACGGTGATGGCTTGCGGCCATTCCTCGCGCGGCACCGGGTCCACCACCGAGGAGTTCCAGGCCGGCGTGAGCATGGCCAGGCAGCAGCCGCAAACAAACACCAGGAACAGAACCGAAGCCGGCCCACCCCAGTGCCCCAGGGCCAACACGGCCAACAGGGCGCTGGCCACCAGTTGCGCCACCAGCGAGATGCTGATGAGGCGGCGGCGGTCGGTGGTGTCGGCCAGTACGCCGGCCGGCAATGCAAGCACAAACATGGGCAGGAACACGGCGGTCTGTACCAGCGCGGCCAGGAACGACGAGCCGCTGAGTTCCATCATCAGCCAGGCCGCCACCATGGCCTGCATGCCGTTGCCGATGAAGAAGGCGGCGCCACACAACCACAGGCCTCGGAAGGCGGGTTGGCGCAGGGGGCTCCAGATGGACGTGGCGGTGGACATGGCCTGATTATTCATCGGCCAGCCGCCGCCATTCGATCAAACTGAAAATTGCCGGGCGCCGTGGACCGGCAGCCAGATTGGTGGTCAGGTGCCCCTTCAGAGACCCAGCGCCCGCGGATCGTTGGGGTGCTCGGCCAAAGCGTGGACCTGGATATTCATCCACGGGTACAGCGGCAGCGAGGTCAGGCAGGCGTGCAGTTCGGTGGCGTCGGCCACGTCGTACAGGCTCCAGTTGGCCCATCGGCCAGGGATGCGCCACAAGCGCTTGAGCTTGCCGTCGCGTGCCAGCTTCTGGCCTTGCAGCAACTCGGCGGCAAAAATTTCTTCCTTGAGCTTAGGGTCGTTCCCGGGTGGCCACTCAATTTCGATGTGCACCAGAAATTCCATGCTTGCCTCAGCTTTCGTAGGTTTTACCCAGCGCCAACAACTCGGGCGTGCCGATCAGCTCGTTGAGCTGGTCGAAGTCCAGCATTTCGTCCTTGAAGGGTGCGGTGGTGCGGTGCTGGTGCAGGCTGCCGTAGTAGCGGCGCAGGGTGTGCGCCACGGCGCGAGCGGTACCGCCGGGGAAGATGACGATGCGGTAGCCGATCTCGCCCAGCAGGTCGGCGCTCTGCACCGGCGTCTTGCCGCCTTCGACCATGTTGGCCAGCATCGGGATGCGGTGGGCAAAACGGCCGCAGGCGGCGTCCATCTGCTCGCGGCTGCGAACGGCTTCGATGAACAGCGCGTCCACGCCGCAGGCCAAGTAGGCCTCGGCGCGTTCCATCGCGGCATCAAAGCCTTCCACTGCCACCGCGTCGGTGCGTGCGAGGATGAGTGTCTGGTCCGACTGGCGCGCATCCAGCGCGGCGCGCAGCTTGCCGCACATCTCGGCCACGGGCACCACGCCCTTGCCGTCCAGGTGGCCGCAGCGTTTTGGGAAGGTCTGGTCTTCGAGCTGAATCATCGCGGCGCCTGCGCGCTCGAAGGCGCGCACGGTGCGCTGGGTGTTGAGCGCGTTGCCAAAGCCGGTGTCGGCATCCACGATCACCGGTGTGCGCACCCGCTCGGTAATGCGCGCCAGCGTGTCGGCCACCTCGGTGGCGGTGGTCAGGCCGATGTCGGAGCGGCCCAGGCGCGTGTAGGCGATGGAGGCACCCGAAAGGTACAGGGCCTCAAAGCCGGCCTGCTCGGCCACCAGAGCGGTGAAGGCGTCGTAGATGCCCGGGGCCAGCACTGCGCCGGGTTGTTGGAGGCGTTGTTTGAAAGGGGTGGGGGTGTTCATGGCGTTGGCATCAGGCCTGGAGTTGTTCAATGAGCGTGGTGGCCGCCACCCAGCCGCCGCCCACGGCGCTGAGCAGCCCGTTGCCGGCCAGGTAGCCCCAGGCGTCGTTGCCCGAGACACCGCGCGCCGCACCGCCCGCGGCCAGCAGGTTGGGCAGCACCGAGCCATCGGCGCGGCGCACGCGGCAATGGGCGTCGATGTCGAGGCCGCCCTGGGTGTGGAACAGCGCGCCGGTGACCTTGACCACGTAATAGGGCGCTTGCAGGCGGCGCTTGAACCGGCGCCCCAGCGGATCGGGCCGGGCCGGGTCCACGCAGTCCAGCGTGGCTTGCAGCGTGGCCTCGTCGCAGCCAATGATCGCCGCGAGCTGAGCCACGTCGTCGGCGCGCTTGAGGGCGCCGGCGGCTTCGGCCGGAACGAAGTCCGGGAAGCTGCGGGTCAGCGGCAGCAGCGCTTCGTCAAACACCTCCCAGGCCACGCTGCCGGGCTGGTGCAGCACGTGCACGGCCGCTTCCGAGTAGCCCTGTGACTCGTCCTGAAAACGCTCGCCCCGCGCATTGACCTGGATGCCGCCTTCCATGATGGTGGCCCAGCTCATCAACGCGCCCTGCGGTGTGATCCACGAGCCGTGGCCCTGGTAGCCGTGCAGGTCGGCGAGCGCCGCGCCGAGGCCGCGGCCCCAGGCGATGGCGCTGCCGTCGTTGCCCACATGGCCGCCGAAAGCGGCATCGGCCATCGGGGGCAGCAGTTCGCGCACCATGTCGGCGTTGCCGCCAAAGCCGTTGCAGGCCAGCACCACCGCGCGGCAGGCCAGGTGCTCGAGGCTGCCGTCTGGGCGCTGATAGCCCACGCCGATCACGCGGTCGTTGTCATCGGCCCAGACCTCGCGCACCAGCGCTTCGGTCAGCAGGTCGGCGCCCAGGCCGGTGGCGGTGCGCTCCAGCGCCGCCATCAGCGCAGCACCGGTGTGTTCGGGCACGCCGTGCATGCGCCGCACGCGGTGACCGGGGTACAAAAAACCGTCCTGTACCTCAAACGCAATGCCCAGCGACTCCAGCGTGTCCAGCGCCTGCGGCACCGCGGCCACGTAGGCCTGCACCAGGTGTGCGGGCGCCTCGCCATCGGTCTTGGTGATGATGTCCTCGGCCAGCATCGCCAGCGAATCATCAATGCCCAGCGACTGTTGCAGCCGCGTGCCCGCCGCCGGGATCAGCCCCGAGGACAGCGCGGTCGAGCCGCTGGGCAGCGCGTCGCGCTCCAGCAACACACAGTCGATGCCGGCCTGGCGCAGGCGGATGGCGGTGGTCAGGCCGCAGGCGCCAGCGCCGACGATGGCCACGGCCACCTCGGGCGCATCGGCGGGCATGGTGGTGGCGCGCACCACGCGCGGGGCAGAAGTCGTGTCCTGGGTCATGCGGGGGTTTGCAGTCGCTGTCGGAGTTGGTTGAGCAGGCCGCCGGCCTCGACCATGTCGAGCAGGAAGCCTGGAATGGGTTCGCACGGCAGGCGGCTGCCGTTGGCGCGCAGCACGCGGATGTCGGGCAGGTGCTGCAGGTCCAGCGCCACCTGTTCGCCTTCCTGCAGTTGTTCGGCCTCAGCGCAGGTCAGCAGCAGCAGGCCCAGGTTGAACGCATTGCGGAAATACAGCCCGCTGAACGAAGGCGCAATCACCGCCTTGACGCCCAGCTTCACCAGCGCGCCCACAGCTTGTTCGCGCGAGGAGCCGATGCCGAAGTTGGGCCCGGCCGCGATCACGTCACCCGGCTGCACTTGCGCTGCAAATTCAGGCCGCACACCTTCAAGGCAATGCGGCGCAATGCCTTCAATGCCCAGCTTCATGTAAGCGCCGGGCGCGAGCTGGTCGGTGTCGATGTCGGCGCCGAGCTTCCATACCTTGTGTGCCGTGTTCATGCCATCACCTCGCGGGGGTCGGCGATGCGCCCGCGCAGAGCGGACGCCGCCACGGTGTAGGGCGAAGCCAGGTACACCTGCGCGGTGGCCGAGCCCATGCGGCCCTTGAAGTTGCGCGCGGTGGTGGCGATCACGTTGGCGCCGTCCGGTATGTTGCCGCCGTAGCCCGAACAGGCGCCGCAGGCGGTGGGCAGCAGTTCGGCGCCGGCCTCGCGCAGCACGCCCATCACGCCTTCGGCCTCAGCCTGTTGCTGGTCTTGCTGGCTGGCCGGTGCCACCATCAGGCGCACCCCGCTGGCCACGCGCTGGCCGCGAAACACGTGGGCTGCGGCGCGCAGGTCGTCTAGCTTGGCACCGGTGCAGGCGCCGATGTAGGCCACCTGCACGGCAACGTCATCGAAATGGCCGACCGGGTGCGTGTTGGCCGGGCTGTGGGGCGCGGCCACCTGGGGCGCCAGCGTGCTGGCATCAAAGCGCCAGGTGCGTGCGTCGGCTTCGCCCACGTCGTCGTCGGTGAACCAGGGCGTGGTGTCGATGGCGTCGGCTGGCACGCCGGTGCCCAGCAGCCAGTCGCGGGTGACGTCGTCGGGTGCGATCAGCCCGGCCTGGGCGCCCAGTTCGGCGCTCATGTTCGAGAGCGTCATGCGCTCCTGCATCGACAGCGCGATCACGGCCGGCCCGCCAAATTCCACCGCTTGGTAGGCGCCGCCGTTCATGCCAAAGCGGCCAATCATGTGCAGCATCATGTCCTTGGCGCTCACGCCCGCGGGCAGGCGGCCGTCCCACCACATGCGGTAGGTCTGCGGCACGCGCACCCAGAGCTCGCCGGTCACCACCACGCCCAGCATTTCGGTGCTGCCGATGCCGAACATGTAGGCGCCAAACGCACCGCCGGTGGGCGAATGCGAGTCGCCACCGACGCAGAACATGCCGGGGCGCAGGTGTCCTCTTTGCGGCAGCACCACATGGCAAATGCCCTGGCTGTCGTACACGTGCGGCAGGCGCTGCTCGGCGGCCCAGTCGCGCGCGATGCGCACGATGCGGCGCGAGTCGTCGTCCTGCTCGGGCACGTAGTGGTCCATCACCAGCACCACGCGGTTCTTGTCCCAGATCTGTGCGCCCAGCTCCTCCAGCATGGGCTTGAGGCGGCGCGGGCCGGACGAGTCGTGGAACATGGCCAGATCGACTTTGCAGCTCACGATCTCACCGGTGGCCACATGGTCGCGGCCACAGGCTTTGGCAATGAGTTTCTGGGCCAGCGTCTGGGCCGGCCGCCGTGGGGTGTTCATGAGAGGCACCTTGTCATGGGAGGATTTCCTTGGCGACGATGCGCGCGTCGATGGCGCCGACCTGCGACAGCTCCATCTGGTATTCGTAGCGGTCCGGGCGGTACAGGCCGTGCAGCAACTGCACCGGGCGGTCCTGCGTGTCGAACACCAGGCGGCGCACCTGCAGCAGCGCGGTGCCCACGGCCACCTGCAGCTCGGCAGCCACTTGCGCGTCGGCCTGGCGGGCCGAGATGGTCTGGCGGGCGCGGCCCGGCACGATGCCGGATTCCTCCAGCAGTTGCAGCATGGGCTTGACCGCCAGCTCTTTGCGGCCGTAGCCGCGCACCAGTTCGTCGGGCACGTAGGTGGTGATCAGCGACACCGGGCCGGCGCTGGCGCTGCGCCGGCGCACGGCCTTGCGCAGCTTGGTGCCCTCGGGCACCTGCAGGGCCTGCGCCATGTCGGGCGAGGCCTGGATGATGCGCCAGTCCAATACCTTGACCGAGGTGCTGCGGCTGACCTGCACCAGGTTCTCCAGCAGCCCGTTCAGGCGCGAGCCGGAGTGCTCCAGCGGCGCTTGCGCGGGCGGGTTGCGGCCCTGCTCGGCGCGGGTGGTGGGGCGCGTGCCGCGGCCCGCCTCGCGCACGATCAGGCCCTCGTCCACCAGTTGCTCCAGCGCGCGCCGCACCGTCACCCGGCCGACGCCAAATTGTTTGGTCAGCTCCAGCTCGCCTGGCAGGCCATGCACAAAACGGCCCTCTTCCAGTTGTTCGCGCAGTACCAGGTAGATCTGGTGGTATTTGGTCAGTGGCAGCGATGCCGGCATGTGTTTCCCTCCCTTTTCAGTGTGTCGTACTGCCGTTGATGTCTTCAACGGTCACGGGGAAGAGATTGTCCAGGGGCGCCTGCGCCATCACGTGGTAGAGCACAAAGCGGTGGCTGTCGTGGGCGTCCATCTCGCTGGGCGTGAAGGCAAAGGCCAGGTTGCCGGCGGTGCTCACGCGCCCTGGGTAGCCGTGGTGCAACAGGTTCTGTTTGAACACCGCCGCCACCGTACGTGCCAGTTCGGAGTCGGGCGCGATGCATTCCACCACCAACCCCGCCTCGTGCTGGCTGCGGTGCTCGGGCGGCAGCGGGCGCACCGCGCCATGGCCGTACACATGCGGGAACAGTTGCCATGGGCCGGGCACCAGCTCGCGCACTTTGGCCTCCACGGCCGCCAGCACCGGCTCGATGTGCTGCAGCAGCGTGGGATCGGCCACACCGGCCACCAGCACCGCGCGCGTGCCCACGCGGGCCGCGCCTTCGATCTTGAGGCTGGGCAACGCGCGTGGCACAAAACGCGCACCGCTGACACGGGTGCGGTGTTCGTCGAGCGCGGTGTAGCGGGCTTCGCGCAAATCCAGCGTGCCTTCGGGCTCTTCCACAAAGTGCGGGTCGGACTGTTCGTACAAGGCATGCGCCGCCACCGACGCCGGTGTGGCGTGGCGCTGCGGGTGCATGCTCTCCAGCGTGAAACCGTCCATGTCCAACTCTGCCAGCATGGCGTCGCGCCCGCCGGGCACGCAGCACAACGAGGTGCATTCGATGATCTTGGCCATGTGCAGCGCCAGCGCCAGCGGGTAGCCCAGCAACTGCGGCAGCGCGGCAAAGATGGCGGTGTCGCAGGCGCGGCCGGCAATCAGCACGTCGGGGTCGGTCTGCAGCGCGCGGGCCAGGGCGTCGGTGCCGCACTGGGCCACGATGTGGCGGCAGGCGCGGATGTCGGCTTCGCTGGGCTCGACCATGGGGCCGATGGGCGCGAGCCGGCCTTCGTTCAGCGCCTGCACCACGGTGTTGGCCGGCACGTCGCTGTGCACGGTGGCCAGGCGCAGGCGCAGGCCGCGCTCGGCCGCCAGCTCGCGCACCACGGCCACGGTGGCGGCCAGGTGCGGCGCAGCGCCTGCGGTGCCGGCACTGCCGATCACCAGCGGAATGCCCGCACTCAGCGCGGCTTCCAGCACCAGGGCCAGATCGCGCTTGACCATGCTCAGCGGCGCAGCAAGGGTGCCCGAGCCCAGGTAGTGCGGCCCGGGGTCGATGGAGCCCATGTCGGCGCCGATGCAATGCGGTTGGCGTGCCATGCCGCGCGCCAGGCTGTCGGCTGGAATGCCATAGCCCAGTTGGCCCGAGGCCGACAACACCCGCAGCGGCTCGGCACCCGGGCGGTGCCCTTGCAGCAGGCGCTGTGTGGCGCGGGTTGCGCGGGCAGTGGGCAGCGCTGCGTTCAAAGCCACACCTCCAGCAAGGGGCCATGCTGCTGCGCGCCGTACACATCGCCGTCGCCTGGCGAGCCGGCGCACACTCGGCGCGGCAAGGTGAACTTGATCGCGCCCATGCCGGGCAAGGCAAAGCGCTGCACCGCCTGCGCCGGGCAGCGGTACAGATGCGCCACCGCATCGGCCTGCAAGGCAGGGCTGCTGGCCGCGCGCTCGAACGCCTGCGCGTCGCGGAAGAAGAGGTCCAGCGTGAGCAAGGTCGGGCCCGCGTTTTTGCTGCGGATCACCGGCGCGAGTTCGGTGAGGGCCACGAGAGCGGTGGTGGGCTCAGTCATGTCAGCGGGCCGTGAAGCCGCCATCGGCACAGATGAGCTGGCCGGTGATGAAGGACGCACGGCTGGAGAGCAGGAAGCTCACCAGTTCGGCAATCTCTTGCGGCTGCCCCAGGCGCGCCATGGGAATGCTGGCCTGCATGGCGGCCAGCGCGGCGGGGTCGGCCTTGGCCGCTGCCACCATGGGCGTGTCCACCGGGCCGGGGCCCACCGCGTTGATGCGCACACCTTCGGCCGCCCACTCCAGCGCCAGCGAACGCACCATGCCGTTGATGCCCGCCTTGGACGCGGCGTAGGCCGCACCGCGCGCATGGCCCACGTGGCCGATCTGGCTGCTGATGACCACCACGCTGGGATCGGCCACTCGCTGGGCGCGCATGTGGGCGATGGCCGCGCGACTCAGCACAAAGCTGCTCGTCAGGTTCAGCTCCAGCGTGTGCCGCCATTCGTCGAGCGAGGTGTCGTCAGAGCCCTTTTTGTAGAAGATGCCGGCGCAACAGGCCAGGCCGTCGAGGCCGCCCAGGACTTGGGCGGCGCGCTCGGGCAGGGCGGCCGTGCCGGCCTCGTCCAGCAGGTCTTGCACCAGCACCACGGCGCCGGGCGCGGCGGCCTGCACCACAGCGCGTTGGGCAACGTGCTGCACCACCGCAGCCACCTCGGCCCCGCGTGTCCGGGCCGCCGCCGCGCAGGCCAGGCCAATGCCCGAGCCGGCGCCCGTCACCAGAACGCGGCGGCCTTGCAGTTCGAGGGGGGGCGTTGTGCGCATCGGGGTCACAGGCCGAGGTAGTTCTTGCGCAGGTCGGGGTCGTGGATCAGGTCCGTCGCCTTGCCCTGCATGGCCACATGCCCGTTTTCGATGATGTAGGCGCGGTTGGCAATCGCCAGCGTCTGTACCGCGTTCTGTTCCATCAGCAAGATGGACTGGCCTTCGCGGTTGATCTTCTGGATAAGCGCAAACATCTCCTCCACCAGCAAGGGCGACAGGCCCAGCGAGGGCTCGTCCATGATCAGCAGCTCGGGCTCGCTCATCAGACCGCGGCCGATGGCCACCATCTGCTGCTCGCCGCCCGACAGCGTGCCCGCCAGCTGCGTGAAGCGTTCTTTGAGGCGCGGGAAGATGCTCACCACATGCTCGATGTTCTGCTTGCGCCGCGCCGTGCCGCGCACCAGGCTGCCGAGTTCGAGGTTCTCCAGCACGTTGAGGTTGGGGAAGATGCGCCGGCCTTCGGGCACGTGGATCACACCGCGCTTGACGATGTCGGTCGAGCTTCGCCCCACCAGTTCTTCGCCCTTGAAGCGGATCGAGCCCGAAAACGGCCGGTACAGGGCCGAGATGTTGTTGTTCAGCGTGGACTTGCCCACGCCGTTGCTGCCCAGCACGGCCACGATCTCGCCCTGGCCGACATCGAGGTCGATGCCGCGCAGAATTTCCACCGAACCGTAGCCGGCCCGCAGGCCGCGAATTTCAAGCATGGGAAGCCTCCACATGGCCGGCGGCCATCTTCTCGGCCGCACCGCGGCCCAGGTAGGCTTCGATCACGGCCGGGTTGCTCACCACCTCGCGTGGCGCCCCCTCGGCAATGATCTTGCCGTAGGACAAGACGTAGATGTGTTCGGACAGGCTCATCACCGCCTGCATCACGTGCTCGATCAGCAGCACGGTCACGCCGCTGGCGCGGATCTTCTGGATGATCTCGATGATCTCGACGATCTCGGAGGGATTCAGGCCCGCCATCACCTCGTCGAGCAGGAGCAGCTTCGGGCCGGTGGCCAGGGTGCGCGCCAGTTCCAGGCGCTTGCGCCCAGCCACCGTCAGGTCGGCCGCCGGCTGCTCCAGCATGGCGCCCATGCCCACCTGCTCGCCGATGCGGCGCGCGTGTTCCCAGGCCTCATCGCGGCGCGGAAAGCGCTGGTAGGCGCCCACGGCGATGTTCTCGTGCACGCTGAGCTTGGCAAACGGCTGCGTGATCTGGAAGGTGCGCACCATGCCGCGGCGCGCGATGTCGTGCACCGCCATGCCGGTGATGTCCTGCCCCAGCAGCGTGACCTTGCCCGAGTTGGGTTTGTGAAAGCCGGCGATGGACGCGAACAGCGTGGTCTTGCCGGCGCCGTTGGGGCCGATCAGCGCCACGATGCGGCCTTCGGGCACCTCCAGGCTGGCGTTGTCCACCGCCCGCAGGCCGCCGAAGATTTTGGTCAGTCCTTCTACCTTGAGCATCATTTCTCCCCTTGGCGCGGCGCTGCTTGGCTGCGTTTGAACATGCGCTGGAACAGGTCGATCAGGCCGTTGGGCAGGAAGGCGATGATGATCACCAGCAAGGTGCCGTAAATCACCAGCGACAGGCCCTGCACGTTGGTCAGCACGCGGGCACCATCGCCCACGGCGGCCAGCAGCACCGCGCCGATCAGCGGGCCGTACACCGTGCCCGCACCACCCACCATGCTGACCAGCAGCATCTCGACCGACTTGTCCACACCGAACACGATCATCGGGTCGATGTAGAGGAAGTACTGCGCAAAGAACGCGCCGCCCATGCCGCACATGGCACCCGAGAGGATGAGCACCTTGACCTTTTCCTGGAAGATGTTGATGCCCAGGGCACGCGCGGCGTCTTCGTTCTCGCGGATCGCGGCCAGTTGCGCGCCAAAGCGCGAATGCTTGAGCCACACCGCCACCGCAATCGAGCCCACGGTCAGCACCAGAATCACCCAGTAGAAGCCAATGCGTTCGGGGAACTGGAAGTTGGCTGCGCTGGGCTTGGCCGGAATCAGCATGCCCAGGCCGCCACCGGTGATTTCCACCGAGTTGGCGACGATGCGCAGCACCTCGGCAAAGGCCAGTGTGATGAGTGCAAAGTACGAGCCCTTGAGCCCGGCACGGAAGGACATGAAGGCGATCACGAAGCCCACCACACCGCCGGCCACGGCGCTGGCCGGCAGGCCCCACCAGGGGTTGAAGCCGAAGCGGATTTGCAGAATGGTGGACGCGTATGCTCCGGCACCAAAGAACACCACATGGCCGAAGGAAAGTTGCCCGGCAAAGCCGCCGGCGATGTTCCACGACTGCCCGATGAAGGCGTAGAACAGCGCCAGCACGCCGAAGTTGACCCAGAAGGGCGACGAAAAAACCAGGGGAAAGGCGATGGCGACGGCCAGCAGGCCACCGTGCAGCATCCAGCCCTGGCTGCGGTTGAGCGTGTTCATTGTTTGGCTCCAAACAGGCCCGACGGACGGAACAGCAGGATGAGGATGAAGATGAGCGAAATGCCGATCTGGCCCAGGCTCTCACCCAGGAACAGGCCGCCAAAGGACTCGGTCAGGCCCACCAGCAGGCCGCCCACCACCGCGCCCACGAAGCTGCCCATGCCGCCCAGCACCACCACGGTGAAGGCCACCAGCACGAACACATGGCCGGTGGAGGGCGAGACGTAGAAGATGGGCATCAGCAGGCAGGCTGCGGCACCCAGCGTGGCCAGGCCAATGCCGTAGGAGATGGCAAACACCTTGTCCACATCAATGCCCACCAGGCGCGCGCCCACGCGCTCCTTGGCCACGGCGCGGATGGCCTTGCCCACGTCGGTGCGCTGGATCACCAGGCCCAGGATCAGGCACAGCAGCATGGCCGCGCCGAACGAAATCAGCTTGGGCAGCGACACCAGGTGCGGGCCGAGTTCGACCATGGTGTCGGAGTACGAGACCGAGATGGTGCGGGTGTCGCCCTTGAAAAACATCAGCGCCAGGTTCTCGATCAGGATGGACAGGCCCAAGGTGATCAGCAGGATGTTTTCGTCCTTGCCCTTGGCCAGCTTGCCGATCAGGAATTTGTAGAGCAGGTAGCCGACCGCAAACATCAGCGGCACCATCACCAGCAGTGACAGGTAAGGGTCGATGCCCAGTTTGGTCAGCAGGTAATAGACACCGAACATCGCCAGCATGAGCATGCTGCCGTGGGCGAAGTTGATGATATGCAGCACGCCGTAGATCAGCGTCAGCCCGGAGGCCACCAGGGTGTAGATGCCCCCGATGAGCAGGCCGTTGAGGGCGGCCGAAACAAGTATGGTCAGGTCCACGTGCAGTTCCCGATGGTGTAGGGGCGCAATAGGCCACCGCCCGCTGGCGTGAGCGGGCTGGTGGTCTTGAATATCAGATGCGCCCGGGCGGCCGGGCGCTCGGGGGTCAGCTCAGCTTGGGGCGCGGGAAGACCGCCTTGGCCGAGGCGAACTGATTGGGCCACACGGTTTCGATGTCGGTGGTGCTGGCCTGCAGCAGCACGCCGGTGCCGCCGGTGTTCTGGCCGTTGACGAACTTGGTGGCGCCGTAGGGCATGAAGTGGTTGGACCAGGTGCTGCTTTCCAGCGCAGCGATGGCCTTTTCTTTGTCGGCGGTGCCGGCACGCTCCAGCGCATCGGCGTAGAGCATGACCGAGTTCCAGCCGCAGTACACCTCGAAGGTGAACAGGTTGCCGGTGGCTTCGACCTTGCGCTTCATCTCCAGCGCCTTGGGGTTCTTGGGGTCGAACCAGTGGTTGAAGTCCATCATGTGCTGGGCCACCTGTGGCTGCTCCTTGACCAAGCGGTAGTTGAAGCCGCCGCCCAGCACGCTGAACATGGCCGCCACGTCGATGCGCTGCTGGTGCAGCGTGCGCGCCAGCAGCACGTACTCGTTCTGGTAGTTGCTCATGATCACGACATCGGGCTTGAGGCTGCGGATGCGCAGCGCCACGTTGGAGAAGTCGCGCGTGGGGTTGGCGTGCTTGATCGTTTCGATCGGCTGGATGTTGATGGAGGGCAGCTTGCCGGCCAGCAGGCGGGCGGTGCCGGTGCCGAATTCCGACTCTTCGTGGATGAGCACAGCGGTCTTGGCCACGTTACTGGCGGCGCCGTTGACCTGGCCCAGCGCCACGATGGCATCGTCCACACATTTGCCGAAGCCGGGTGCCAGGCGGAACACGTTCTTGAGGCCGCGGTTGACGATGTTGTCGGACACGCCCACGTCGATCAGGAATGGGGTGTTGTACTTGGCTGCCGCCTGGGTGGCCGGCAGTGCGATGGCGCTTGAGAAGCAGCCCACGTAGGCCGACACGCCGTCCTGGTGCAGGCGCTCAACTTCGGACACGCCCACTTCGGGACGCGACTGCGAATCCCCCAGCGCCGCTTCCAGCTTGGCGCCGCCCATGGACTTGATGCCGCCGGCCGCGTTGATGGCGTCGATGGCCAACTGGCAACCCAGGCGACCCTGCCCGCCGCTGTAAGCCAGGCCCCCGCTCACCGGGTGAACCAGGCCGATCTTGATGGGCTTGGCCTGCGCGAACAGGAGGCCGGGCGCACCCAGCACGGAGGTGGCTGCACCGGCCTGTAGCACCAGGCGACGAGAAAAGCGGGCTTGGGAAGTCATGGCGTGTCCTCGGAAATGGGATGTGGATTAATTGTTCTAAACATAGAACAATTGGGCTAGACTATGAATCGATGACAACGCGGTGTCAAGACCCGCGAACAAAAAACCCCCCAATTGGTTGGCCCATGGATCACGCCCACTACGGCTACTCGGCTTTGCCACATCGCCCGGCGGCGACGTTTCCGCACGGGCCCAGGCTGCACGCCTTTGTGGTGCTGTGCCTGGAGCACTGGGATGCCGAGCCGCGCCCCGATGCGGTGCGCGACCCGCGTTTTGTGGGCGAGTTCGGCAGCTTCAGTCCCGACTACCGCAGCTGGACGCAACGCGAATACGGCTTGCGCATCGGGCTGTTCCGGGTGCTCGGTGTGCTGCGCGAGCACGGCATCACCCCGGCCGTGGCGGCCAACGCGCAAGCGCTGCATCGCCTGCCCGAACTGGCGCGGCAACTCGCGGCGCAAGGCTGCGAGTTCATCGGGCATGGCCTGGCGGCCAACGACCTCATGCATGGCGACATGCCGCTCGACACACAGCGCGACCACATCGCGCGCAGCCTGGTCGCGTTTGATGATGTGCTGGGCCAGTGCCCCACCGGCTGGCTGAGCCAGGACTGGGGCACCAGCCCCGACACCTTCGAGCTGCTGGCTCAGGCCGGCTTGCGCTACACGCTGGACTGGTGCAACGATGACCAGCCCTACCAGCTGAACACCACCCCGGCGCTGACGGCGGTGCCGCTGTCGGCCGAATGGGACGACGTGCAATGCCAATGGTTGCGCCAGATGGCGCCGCACGACCACGCCACGCTGGCGCAGCAGGCGTTCGATCGGCTGCACCACGAATGTGCCGCGCACCGCCGCGGTGCGGTGTTCGGGCTGGCCCTGCACCCCTGGGTGTGCGGCATGGCCAGCCGCATCGGCGCATTGCGCGTTTTGCTTCAAACGCTGCGTGGGCGCGACGGCGTGGCGTGGGGCCAGCCGGGCGAACTCGTGCTGCCCGACCTGCCGCCTTTTTCCAACACCTCTGTCTGAGCACGATACCGTGAACACCTCTGTCGATACCTTGCAAACCTTGAGCGAGTGGGCGGCCAGCCTGCGTTACGAGGCCTTGCCCGCCGACGTGCACACCCACACCGGCTGGATCCTGGCCGACACGGTCGCGGCCATCGTGGGCGGCTCGGCCGAACCCGAGTTGCGCCGCTGGGTGGCGCGGCAGACCGGCGGCGGCAGCGCCACGCTGGTGGGCTTGGGCCAGCGCACACAGGCAGCCACTGCGGCACTGATCAATGGCACGGCCGGCACCTTCCTGGAGATGGACGAAGGCAACCGTTTTTCGCGCGGTCACCCTGCCGTGCATGTGCTGCCCGCGCTGTTGGCCCTGGCTGACACCCAACGCCTGGCGCGTGCCGACTTTCTGGCCGCGCTGGTGGTGGGCTACGAGGTGGGATCGCGCATTGGAGCCGCCTCACAACTGCGCGGCGCCATGCACCCTCACGGCACCTGGGGCACCATCGGCGCGGCCGCCGCCAGCGCGCGCGCCCACGGCTACAGCGCTACCTTGATGAAGGAGACCATCAACGTCAGCGCCTCCATGACCATCGCCACCTCCAAAAAGACCATGCTCGAAGGTGGCCTGGTGCGCAACCTGTACGCCGGTCTGAGCAACCACAACGGCCTGCTGGCGGCACAACTGGCGGCCTGCGGCTTCACCGGCGAGCGCGACGGTGTGGCCTCGCTGTTCGGGCAGATCGTCTCCGAGCGCTACGACAGCGCCGAGGTGCTGCGCGACCTGGGCGCCGACTGGCACCTGATGCACAACTACTTCAAGCGCCACTCCTGCTGCCGCTACAACCACGGCACGCTGGACGCGCTGGACCTGCTGGCGCAGCGCGAAGGCTTGCCCGCCCCTGAGCAGATCGCGAAGGTTGAGGTGCGCACCTACGGCCTGGCGGCGGAACTGATCGACCCCGCGCCGCGCAACACGCTGGCGGCCAAGTTTTCGGTGCCGTTTGCGGTGGCCACCCGCATCGTTCGGGGCAGCAGCGGCCTGGCCAGCTTCACCTGGGAGGCGGTGCGCGACGAGCGCGTCTTGGCGCTGGCCCAGCGTGTGACCGTGACCGAAGACACCGCCATGACCGCGCGGCTGCCGCAGGAGCGCCCGGCGCAGGTCCGCATCACCACCACCGATGGGCGCGTGTGGCAGGCCGAGGTCGGCGTCAACCGCGGCGACGATGCCTCGCCCTACACACCACAAGAGCTGAGCGCCAAGTTCATCGAGCTGTGCACCCGCGTGTGGCCCACGGCCCATGCTGAGCAGGTGCTGCACACCACGCTGTCGCTGGCCCAGGACGACGGCACGCTGGACGACTGGTTGCAACTGCTGCGGCACCCGCCTTTGCAGTAACGCCGTTGTCAAATGTTCTATTGACAGAACAAATAGAGGCATGCAGTATGCCCAACCACTTCGACGCCTGATTGTTTCATTCGAAAGTTCCAGCCATGCAAACCTCCGACAAAACCGCCCGGCAACTGTTTGCCGAAGTGAAAGCCAACCCCACCCGCAAGCGCTTCGGCTTTGGCCGCATGCCGGCGCTCATCAACGTGGACCCGCAAAAGGCCTACACCTGCGTGGGCGAGTTCGCCACTGCGTACGAAACCGATCCGCGCCAGCTGGAGTACATCAACGCGCTGGCGGCCGAGTTCCGCGCGCGCGGCTTTCCGGTGGTTTGGACCTACGTGGCCTACATGGATTCAGGTGAAGACTGCGGCGTGTGGGGCACGCGCAGCAACACGCCCGATTCGCTGCAGAACATCAAGGTCGGCAGCCGCCGTTCGGAGTTTGACGACCGCCTGGTGATTGACCACAAGCGTGACATCATCATCAACAAGCGCATGGCCTCGGCCTTCTTCGAGACCAATCTCGGCTCCATCTTCACCTATCACGGGGTGGACACGGTGGTGGTCACCGGCGGCTCCACTTCGGGCTGTGTGCGCGCCACCGTGGTGGACAGCCTGCAGCGCAGCTTCCGCACCATCGTGCCCGAGGAATGTGTGGCCGACAAACACGAAAGCCCGCACTTCGCCAACCTCTACGACATGGCCCTGAAGTACGCCGACGTGCTTACGTTCGAAGAGACCATGGCACAGCTCAAGCAGGTGCCTGCGCGCGCCGCCACCGGAGGCTGACCATGGCCCGCGATCCCGGCTTCTACGACTACCTGCCCTACGACGACCGCCGCCCGCCCATCCGATGGCCCGGTGGCGCGCGTGTGGCCTTCTGGGTGGCGCCCAACGTGGAGTTCTACGAGCTCAATCCGCCACGCAATCCGGCTCGCGCACCCTGGGCGCGCCCGGCACCTGACGTGCAGAACTACAGCTACCGCGACTACGGCAACCGCGTGGGTTTCTGGCGCATGCTCGACGCCATGAAGCGCTGCAACATGCGCGGCAGCGTGTCGCTCAACGTGGCGGTGTGCGAGCACCACCCCGAGGTTATCGAGGCCTGCGCCGAGAACGGCTGGGAGTTCTACTCGCACGGCACCTACAACACGCGCTACCTGATGGGCATGACCGAGGCGCAGGAGCGCGCGGTGATTCAGGATTCGATCGACACCATCAAGAAGCACACGGGCCAGAAGCTCGACGGCTGGCTGGCGCCGGCGCTGACCTACACCGAGCGCACCATGGACCTGGTGGCCGAGATGGGTCTGACCTATGTGTGCGACCTGTTCCATGACGACCAGCCCGGCCCGGTGAGGGTGAAAAAGGGCAAGCTCACCAGCATCCCCTATTCGCTGGAGATGAACGACACCATCGTTTACAACGTCAACCTGGTGTCGCCGCGGCGTTATGCCGACATCCTCAAGCGCCAGTTCGACCGGCTGTACGCCGAAGGCGAAAAGTCGGGCACGGTGATGTGCATTCCGCTGCACCCCTACCTGATCGGTCAGCCCTACCGGCTGGCGGCGTTTGAAGAAGCGCTGTCCTACATCACCAGCCACGACAAGGTGTGGCTGGCCACCGGCCGCGAGATCGCCGCCCATTACAACGAGCATTACCACGACGCGTTTGCCGCTGCGGCGCTGCCGGTCGGAGAAGCCCCATGAGCGCTGTGTTGCCCAACGACTACCTTGAGTACCCCCTGCGCCGCCATGGCATGGACCACGAGCGTTACGACTGGTCGATGTTGCCGCGCCGAGCGCCCGTGCGTTGGCCCGGCGGCGCGCGCATCGCCCTCTGGGTGGTGCCGGCGCTGGAGTGGTTTCCGCTGGACATGAAGGGCCAGCCCTTCAAGCCGCCAGGCGCCATGCAGACCGCCTACCCCGACTTGCGCCACTACACGCTGCGCGATTACGGCAACCGCGTGGGCATTTTCCGCATCATGCAGGCGCTGGAGCGCCACGGCATCCCGGCCACGGCGGCGGTCAATGCGGCGGTGGCCGTGCGCTACCCCTCGCTGATCGAGGCCTGCGTGCAGCGCGGCTGGGAGATCATCGGCAACGGCCTGGACATGGACCACCTGCACCACGGTGGGCTCGACCCCGAGCAGGAGCGCGCCTGGATTGCGCAGACGCTGGACATCCTGAATCGGGCCACTGGCCAGAAAGTGCGCGGCTGGCTCTCGCCCGCCAAGTCCGAGTCCTTCAAGACGCCCGATCTGCTGGCCCAGGCCGGCCTGGACTACCTGTGCGACTGGGTCAACGACGACATGCCCTACGCCATGCGCACCGAGCACGGCCCGCTGGTGGCCATGCCGCACCCCATCGACATCGACGACACCACCATCCTGGTGCAGAACCACCACACCGAGGACGACTTCCGCGATGCGCTGATCGACCAGTTCGACCTGCTCTACCGCGAAGCCAGCGAGGACAACGGCCGCGTCATGGCGATCTCGCTGCACCCCTGGGTGATCGGCCAGCCTTACCGCATCGGCGCGCTCGAGGAAGCGCTGGCCCACATCATGCGCCACCGCGGCGTGTGGGCCACCACCGGCAGCCAGATCCTCGACGCCTGGCGCGCGGCGCAACCCCAGACCTGAACAGGAGCAAGCCATGCCCGTGATCGACATCACCCTGCTGCCCGGCTACGGCCCTGAGGTGGAGGGTCGGCTGGTGCAGCGTGTGGCGCAGGCCACGCGCTCGGTCATCGCCGCGCAGGCGGCGGGCACGGTGGTGTTTGTGCGCAACGCCAGCACCTACCAGCGCGACGGCCGCGTGTTCAGCGGCGGAGGCCCGGCGCGGCCCGATGCGTCGGCTCTGGTGCGGCGCTTTCTGGAAACCATGCAGGCGCGCGACCTGCCCGCCGCGCAGCAGATGCTGGCGCCGGGGTTCGTGATGCATTTTCCCGGTGCAGTGCCCATGCAGCGCCTGGAAGAACTGGTGGCCTGGGGCCGGGGCCGCTACCAGCGTGTGGGCAAGACCTACGAACGTTTCGATGAGAGCTGGGGCGACGAGGCCACGGTGGTCTATTGCAGCGGCACACTGCACGGCGTGTGGCTCGATGGCAGCGCGTTCGAGGGCATTCGCTTCATGGACCGTTTCGAGATCGTGGACGGCCTCATCACGCGCCAGGACGTGTGGAACGACCTGGCCGAAGTGCGGTCCCGAGCTTGATCGAGGACGCCGCCGTGGTGGCCATGCACGAGCGCATCGCCTACTCGGCCTGGCCTGAGCGTGCGCCCATCGTCTGGCCCCAGGGCGCACGCATCGCGCTGTGGGTGGCGCCCAACATCGAGCACTACGAGTACCTGCCGCAGGTGGTGCGCGTGCGCAACCCCTGGCCGCGCGTGCCACACCCCGACATCCTGGGCTACGGCCTGCGCGATTACGGCAACCGCGTGGGCGTGTGGCGGCTGATGGACGTGTTCGATCGCTTCGACCTGCGCTGCACTGTGTCGCTCTCGATGGCGGTGCTCGACATGTACCCCGACATCGCCGAAGCCATGCTGGCTCGCCGGTGGGAGTTCATGTCGCATGGCCTCTACAACACGCGCTACCACTGGGGCATGAGCGAGGACGAGGAGCGTGCTGCCATCGACGAATGCCAGGCCATCCACCGCCGCCACACCGGGCGCGATTTGCCGGGCTGGTTTTCGCCGGCGGCGTCCAACACGCTGCTCACGCCCGATCTGGTGGCCGAGGCCGGCATCGCCTACCTCTGCGACCTCTACCACGACGATCAGCCCACACCCATCCGCGTGCGCCGTGGCGAGCTGTTCTCGCTGCCGTACAGCATGGAAATCAACGACAGCATCGCCTGGCGCCGTGGCATGGAAGGCGCAGCGTTCGCGCAAAAAATATGCGACGAGTTCGACACCCTCTATGCCGAAGGCGGGCAGGTGATGAACATCGCAGTCCACCCTTTCATCATGGGCCAGCCGCACCGCATCGAACACCTGGCACGCGCGCTGGAATACATCCTGGGCCACAGCGGCGTGTGGTGCGCCACCGGCTCGCAAATCATCGACTGCTACCGGCAGCAAACCACCGCGACACCCACGACATGAGCACCTCCAACGACTACATCCGCGCCTACCAGGCCGAACGCACGGTGGAAGCCGCGCGCGCCGCCCTGGTCATCATCGACATGCAGTACGCCACCGGCTCGCGCCAGGGCGCGCTGGCGCGCAAGCTGTTGGCCGAAGGCTCCAGCGTGGGCGATTACCGGTTTGACCGCATCGAACGCTTTGTGCTGCCCCACACGCTGCGCCTGCGCGAGCACTTTGCCGCGCTGGGCCGCCCGGTGCTGCACGTGACGGTGGGCGCCGCGCTGCCCGACGCCAGCGACGCCCCGCTGCACATGCGCAAGCTGTTCGTGGAGTTCAAGAACCACCTGGGCAGCCGCGAGCACGAGATCGTGGACGAACTCAAACCCCGACCCGGCGAGCACGTGCTGCGCAAGACCACCATCGGTGCCTTCGCCTCCACCAACATCGACAGCCTGCTGCGCGCGCTGGGCTGTGAGCAGCTCTACATGACGGGTGTCTCCACCAACATGTGTGTGGAGACCACCGCCCGCGAGGCCGCCGATCGCGGCTACGGTGTGACGCTGGTGGAAGACGCCTGCGGCACCACTCACGAAGATCTGCACCACAACACCATGCGCAACTTCCAGCGCCTGTTTGGCCGCGTGCGCAGCACCGCCGAATCGCTGGCCGAACTGGGGGCAGCCCATGTCTGAAGGCACGGTTCAGCGCGTGCTGGTGGTCGTGCCATTTGCCATGTCGGCCGACAACCTGTTGCTGCGCCAGGCGCAGTTGCAGGGCCTGTCGTTCGGTGACGGCATCCGTTTTGAGTACCGTGCGGTCAAGGCCGGCCCGCTCAACTATTCCAGCCACCACGACTTTGTGCTGGCCGATGCCGCCAACTTCGAGGCCGGCTGTCGCGCGCAGGCCGAAGGCTTTGACGCGGTGTGCATCGACACCATGAGCGATTCGGGCGTGGCCGCACTGCGCTCGGTGCTCGACATCCCGGTGTTCGGGCCCGGTAAAACATCGATGCTGGCCGCGCTCATGCTGGGCGACCGTTTCTCCATCCTCACCATGGCCAGCCGCTGGAAGCCGCTGTACAAAAAGGCGCTGGACGAACTGGGCCTGCACCACAAGTGCGCTTCGGTGCGCGCCATCGAGGTGCCGCCCGACAACCAGAACCTGCTCTCGGGCAAAGAGGAAGACGTTTTCCCGCTGCTGGAGGCCGCCGGTCGCCGCGCCATCGAGGAAGACGGCGCCGAGGTGCTGATCCTCGGATCGACCACCATGCACCAGTCGCACGCCTACCTGAGCGCGCGCCTGCCGGTGCCCGTCATCAACCCCGGCCCGCTGAGCTACAAGATGGCCGAAGCCGCGCTGGCGCTGGGCCTGCGCCACAGCCGCGTGGGCTACCCGGCGCCCATGCACCCGCGGCTGGACATGCTGCACCACATGTTCGATGCCGCCCAGACCTGGGCACCCAAGCCCTGAGGAGCGCCCCCATGCCCCGACTGCTGAGCGATGCACAGGTGGCCGCCTACGCGCGCGACGGCTCTGTGTTCCCCATCGACGTGCTCACCCCCGACGAGGTGCGCAGTTACCGCGGCGAACTGCAAGCCTGGGAGGCAGCGCAGGGCAAGCCCATCGACTTTCCGGAAAAGTCCAAGTCCTACCTGCTGTTCAACTGGGCCGACCAGTTGGTGCACCACCCCAAGGTGCTGGACGCGGTGGAGGACGTGATCGGCCCGGACATCCTGGTCTATCACTCGACGCTGTTTCTGAAGGAAGCCCACACGCCGGCCTACGTGCGCTGGCACCAGGACAGCACCTACTTCTATCTTGAGCCGCACCTGCACGTGACCGCCTGGGTGGCCTTGTCCGACGCCACCGAGCAGGCCGGCTGCATGCGCGTGCTGCCGGGCAGCCACACCTGGGGCGCCTTCGCGCACGACGACCGGCCTGAGCCGATGAACATGATCCGCCGGGGCCAGGGCATCAGCGACCGCTTTGACCACGAGACCGGCACCTTCATGCCGGTGCGGGCCGGGCAGATGTCGCTGCACCACACCGACCTGGTGCACGCCAGCGGATCGAACGACAGCGACGATCGACGCATTGGGTTTGCCATCAGCTACATCCCCGCCCATGTGCGGCCCACCGGCCATGTCCGGCCTTCAGCCTTGTGCGTTCGTGGACGCGACCACGGCCATTTCGTGCCCGAGCTACGCTTGGGCACCCCGCTGTCCGAAGAGGCCCGGCGCGCCCATGCCGAAGCGCTGGCCCACTTTCGCGCACTGCAGGACGCCGGTTTTGCGCCACACTAGCACCTGAAGGCGCGTCCGAGCGGGCGCATCGCTGAACGTTCATGAGGACACCGACGTGCTGCAGATGCTGATCACGGCCCGCGAGGGCGACCTGGGAAATGGCCTGAAAGTGCGCCGCGTGTTGCCCTACGCCAAGCGCCGCATGGTGGGGCCTTTTGTGTTTTTTGACCACGCTGGCCCGGTGACCTTGCCGCCCGAGGCGGTGCGTGCGGCCGACGTGCGGCCCCACCCTCACATTGGCCTGTCCACCATGAGCTACCTGCTCAGTGGCGAGATCGTGCACCGCGACAGCCTGGGCGTGGTGCAGCGCATCCGCCCGGCCGAGGTCAACTGGATGACCGCCGGGCGTGGCATTTCGCATTCCGAGCGTTTCGAACACCCGGCGTCGTTTGCAGGCGGTGGCCTGGAGCTGATGCAGTTCTGGGTGGCCCTGCCCGAGATCGACGAGGAGTGCGAGCCCACCTTCACCCACTATGGCAGCGAGGCGCTGCCGGTGATCGAGCGGCCCGGCCTGCATTGCCGCGTGCTCGCGGGTGAGACCATGGGCCAGCGCAGCGCAGTGCGCACCTCATCACCCTTGTTTTGTGCCCATGTGGCGCTGAGCGCCGGCACGCGTTTCACCCTGGACGGTGTGTACCCCGAGCAAGCGGTGTACGTGGCGCGTGGTGCCGTTGCCAGCGGCGGCCAGATCGCCGAGCCGGGGCAGCTGATGGTGTTCAACCAGGGTGCCGATGAGGTGTTGGCCGAGCAGGACAGCGTGCTCATGCTGCTGGGCGGCGAACCCGTGGGGCCACGCCACATCTTCTGGAACTTCGTCTCGTCGCGCCCCGAGCGCATCGAGCAAGCCAAGGGCGATTGGCGTGCCGGGCGCATCCCGCTGCCGCCCGACGACCACGACGAATTCATCCCGTTGCCCGGCTGATCACAGGCCCGCCAGCAACGTGGCGTTGCCACCTGCCGCCGTCGTGTTCACCGTGACGGTTTGTTCGGCGCAGAAGCGCAGCAGGTAGTGGGGGCCGCCGGCCTTGGGGCCGGTGCCACTCAGCCCTTCGCCACCGAATGGCTGCACACCCACCACCGCGCCAATGATGTTGCGGTTCACATAGACGTTGCCGACGTGGGCGCGTGTGGCCAGGGCCTGGGCGCGGCTGTCGATGCGGGTTTGTATGCCCAACGTGAGGCCGTAGCCCAGCGCGTTGATCTGGTCGATCACCGCTTCGGGTTCGCCGCGCCAGCGCAACACGTGCAGCACCGGACCAAAGATTTCCTGTGTCATGTCGGCCACGGCCTTCACCTCGAACATGCGCGGTGGCACCAGGTGCACGGGCTCGGCCGGCAACGCCTGGGGTGGCAGCAGATCGTGTGCTTCGCGCGCCAGCCGGGCCACATGGCGCTCGATGTTGTCGAAGGCTTCGCGGTCGATCACGGGCCCCACATCGGTGGCCAACTGGGCTGGATCGCCCACCACCAGCTCGCGCGCGGCGCCGCGGATCATCTCGATCACGCCATCGGCAATCGCCTCATGCACACACAGCAGCCGCAAGGCCGAGCAGCGTTGGCCGGCGCTGCGGAACGCGCTTTGCACCACCGCGTCGGCCACCTGCTCGGGCAGGGCGGTGCTGTCCACCAGCATGGCGTTGATGCCGCCGGTTTCGGCGATCAGCGGCACGATGGGGCCGTCTTTGGCGGCCAGGGCGCGCTGGATGATTTTGGCCACCTGGGTGGAGCCGGTGAATACCACACCGGCCACGCCGGGTTGCGCCACCAGGGCGGCGCCCACCGTTTCGCCCGCGCCGTGGTGCAGTTGCAGCACGTCGCTTGGCACGCCGTGGCGGTGCAGCAGATCGACCATGGCTTGGGCCACCGCAGGGGTTTGTTCGGCCGGTTTGGCCAGCACGCCGTTGCCGGTGGCCAAGGCCGCTGCCACCTGGCCGGCGAAGATGGCGAGCGGAAAGTTCCAGGGGCTGATGCAGACCCACACGCCGCGCGCGGTGAGAAGCAAGGTGTTGCTTTCGCCGGTGGGGCCGGGCAGTTCGATGGGCGCCATCACGCGCTCGGCTTCGACCGCGTAGTAACGCAAAAAGTCCACCGCCTCGCGCACCTCGGCCACCGCGTCGCCCCAGGTTTTGAAGGCTTCTTGCACCAGCAGGGCGCAGAAGCGGGGCAGTTCGGCTTCGAGCGCATCGGCACTCCGGCGCAAGGCCTGGGCACGTTCGCCCACCGGCGTGTTGCGCCAGATGCGGGCGGCCGTTGCACATCGCTGGAAGGCAGCGGGCAGGGCGGCCGGGGCGGTTTCGGGCACGGTGGGCACAGGTGTGGTGGCCAGCGCATCGAGCATGGGCTGGCGCTCGTTGGCCACCGTCAGGTCCACGCCCGCGCTGTTGGCGCGTTGGGCGCCGAACAAGGCGTGTGGCAGCGGTTGGCTGGGCTCGGGCACCAGGTGCAGGGGCGAGACCAGCAGGTCTTCCAGGCCCACCGAGGGATCGGCCAACTGGTGCACAAAAGAGGAGTTGGCGCCGTTCTCCAGCAGGCGGCGCACCAGGTAGGCCAGCAGGTCGCGGTGGGCGCCCACGGGGGCGTACACGCGGCAACGCACCAGTGGGTTTTTGAGTACCTCGCGGTACACGCCTTCGCCCATGCCGTGGAGTCTTTGAAATTCAAATGGCGTTCCTGCTTTGGCAGCCATTTGTTGTATGGCCGCAATCGTTGCGGCGTTGTGCGTGGCGAACTGGGGGTAGATGGCGTCACTCGCATCCAGCAATGCGCGTGCGCAGGCCAGGTAAGAGATGTCGGTGTGGTGTTTGTGGGTGAACACCGGGTAGTGCGGCAGGCCCCATTCCTGGGCGCGTTTGATTTCGGCGTCCCAGTAGGCGCCTTTGACCAGGCGGCACATCAGGCGCACGCGGTGCTGCCGTGCGAGCAGGGTGACATGTTGGATCAGCTCCAGCGCGCGGGTCTGGTAGGCCTGCAGCGCCAGGCCAAAACCGGTCCACTGTGGCTGCTGCTTGGCCACGCGGGCCAGCAGGACGTTGAACACATCCAGCGAGAGTTCCAGCCGGTCCACCTCTTCCGCGTCAATGGTGAGGTTGATGCGCGCTTGGGCCGCCTGCTCGCACAAAGCCCACACGCGGGGCACCAGTTCGGCCATCACACGCGCGTGTTGCGCGTCTTCGTAGCGCGGGTGCAGGGCACTCAGTTTGATGCTGATGCCGTCGTTGTTGCGCTCGTCACCATCCGCTTGCGATGCGATGGCCGCGATGGCTTGCTGGTAGCTGTGGAAGTAACGCTCGGCGTCGTCCGCCGTGCGCGCCCCTTCGCCCAGCATGTCGTAGCTGAACGTCAGGCTGGGCGTGTCCTTTCGGGCCTGGGCTGCCGTCTTCATGGCCGATTGGATGGTTTCACCCAACACAAACTGGTGGCCCAGCAACTGCACCGCCCGCAGCGTGGCGGCCACCACGGTGCGGGCGCCCAGTTTGCCCAGCAAGCCACCCGATTCACCGCCGGGCAAAAAGCGCTTGCTCAGACCGATGGCGCTGGAGGACAGCCGTGCGAGCGCCGGGTGGCCGGCGGCATCAAAGTCGGCGCGCCCCAACTGGTCGGCGGTGAGGGCGATGGCGGTTTCGGCGTCGGGCACGCGCAACAAGGCTTCGGCCAGGCGCATCAAAGCCAGGCCCTCGGCGCTGCTGATGGGGTATTCCTTGAGCAGGCTTTCCATGGCCCAGAAAGGCGGCGGGTTGTCGCGCACGGCCTGCACCCAGGGCGCGGCCACGCGCGCGGCGGCGTGCCAGTCGAGCCGGCCATCCAGCTGGGCCAGGCGGTGGACGACGGTCTCCGCCTCGGGGCGGTAGGGGGTGGGCAGGCGCATGACAGAACTCCGTGAATTTGGTGAATGAACGGATGTTCTGCGTTTTGTTGGTGAATAATTCACCAAAAAATGGCCATGATGCAGTTAAAAAATGGAAAACCTAGACCGCACCGACCGCCGCATCCTGCACCTGCTGCAGCAGGACGGGCGCATCAGCAACCTCAAGCTGGCCGAGGCCGTGGCGCTGTCGCCCACGGCGGTGCTGGCCCGCACCCAGCGGCTGGCGCGCGAGGGCTACATCCTGGGTTACGAGGCGCGGTTGGACCCGCTCAAGCTGGGCCGGGGCATGCTGGTGTTTGTGGAGGTGCTGCTGGACCGCACCACGCCCAACGTGTTCGAGCAGTTCAAGGCGGCGGTGCAGGTGCGCGACGAAATCATGGAATGCCACATGGTGGCCGGCGGCTTTGACTACCTGCTCAAGACCCGCGTGGCCGACATGGCCGCCTACCGCGACTTTGCGGGCACCGTGTTGTGGCAGCTGCCCGGCGTGCGCGAAACCCGCACCTACGCGGTGATGGAGGAGGTGAAAAACAGCACGCGGCTGGCGTTTTGAGCTGTCGAACGCCAGAATGGGGCTCTGTCGAACTGTGAGGAACTGCGCATGAACACATCACGCCCCATCGCCGTGGCCGGTTTGGCACTGCTGCTGGCCAGCGGCGCCGCCTGGGCCCAAAGCACCAAACCCGGCCTGTGGGAAATTCAGCACAAAATGGGCGGTAACCCCGAGATGGACAAGGCCATGGCCGAGATGCAAAAGCAGCTGGCAGCCATGCCGCCCGAGCAGCGCAAGATGATGCAGGACATGATGGCCAAACAGGGCGGTGCCATGCCCACCGTGGGCGCGGGCGGCGGCATGGCCCTGAAGATCTGCATCACCACCGAGATGGCCGCGCGCAACGACATGCCCCAACAAACCGAAGGCGACTGCACCACCACCGTCACTTCGCGCAGCGGCAACACCATGAAGATGAAGTTCGTTTGCACCAACCCGCCCTCCAGCGGCGAAGGCACCTACACTTTCAACGGCGACACCGCTTACAGCATGAAGATGGTGATGACCAGCCAGCACCAGGGCAAGCCACAAAACATGACGATGGAAGGCCAAGGCAAGTGGCTTGCGGCCGACTGCGGCAACGTCAAGCCCATGCAAGGGCCTGGGCCGAAAAAGTGACGGGGCCGCGTCAGGCCGCTCAGGCCTGCAGCTTGCCCCTTTTCACTGCCTCGCGCAGCAACGCGTTCACGCGGGTTTGCCAGCCGTCGCCGCTGGATTTGATGGACTCCAGCACGTCGGCATCCACCCGCATGGTCATCAAGGCCTTGGGGCGCTCCATCTTGGGCCGGCCCACCTTGCGCAGCGGTTGCATGCGAGCCAGCACCTCTTGGGTCACTTCAAAGGTGTCGGGATCGGCCGCGATACCGGCCTGAATCGCGCCGTCTTCGGCTGCCGTGGGGACCACGGGTTTCCTGGGTTCATTGTGCTTGGCCATACAACTTCACCTCGCGCGAATTGGCTTTGCGCAGGCTGATGACGCGCATCACATCGCCGCGCTGAACAAATACCACCACGTACAGCCTGTCACCGATCAGGGCAAAACCGATTTCACGCAACTCGCCGTAGTCGGCTCGGGTGTCTGGTGTACACAGGACCTCGCTCCATTCGATGGCTTGCGCCAACGCCATGGACACACCATGTTTCTCAACGTTCGCCGCATCTTTTGCGGGGTCGAAGCTGATCTTCACTTCTAATTATTGTAATAACAAAAATTAAATTTGCGCAGCGGTGTCAGATGGCGTAGCTCCGCGCGCCAAACACCCCCCGCCCCACCCGCACCATGGTGCTGCCGGCGGCCACGGCGGGTTCCAGGTCGTCGCTCATGCCCATGGACAGTGTGTCCAGGCCCAAACCTTGTGTGTTGAGCGCCTCGAACAGCACGCGCACCTGGGCAAACACCGCTCGCGCTGACGCGGCGTCGGGGGCGGGCTCGGGTATGGCCATGAGCCCGCGCAGCTTCAGGCGCGGCAAGGCGGCCACGGCGCTGGCCAACGCGGGCAGTTCGGCCGGGGTGACGCCGGATTTGTTGGCTCCGCCATCCACGTTGACCTGGATGCACACCTGCAGGGGTGCCAGGTGTGTGGGGCGTTGCTCGCTCAGGCGCTGGGCAATTTTGAGCCGGTCCACGGATTGCACCCAGTCGAAGTGTTCGGCCACGGGGCGCGTCTTGTTGCTTTGTAGGGGGCCGATGCAGTGCCATTCGATGCCCGGCACAGCACCCACCGCAGCGATCTTGTCCACCCCCTCTTGCACGTAGTTCTCGCCGAAAGCGAGTTGACCGGCCGCCAGTGCATCGCGCACGGCGTCGGGCCCGAAGGTCTTGCTCACCGCCAACAGCCGCACCGCATCAGGCGGCCGCCCGGCTTGTTCGCACGCACGCCACAGCCGTGCGCGCTGGCTTTGGAGATTGTCGCCAATCGTGGTCATAATGGGATTGTCAAAAACAATTTGAGGATGGGGCCCTAGGGAATGGACATCACCCAACTGCTCGCGTTCAGCGTCAAGAACAAGGCGTCGGACCTGCACCTCTCGGCCGGCTTGCCGCCGATGATACGGGTGCACGGCGACGTGCGGCGCATCAACGTGGATGCCCTCGACCACAAGCAGGTGCATGCCATGGTGTACGACATCATGAACGACACCCAGCGCAAACACTACGAGGAATTCCTCGAAGTGGACTTCTCGTTCGAGATCGATGGCTTGGCGCGTTTTCGCGTCAACGCCTTCAACCAGAACCGGGGTGCGGCGGCGGTGTTCCGCACCATTCCGAGCAAGATCCTGACGCTGGAACAGCTCAACGCGCCCAAAATTTTTGCCGACCTGGCGCTCAAGCCGCGTGGGTTGGTGCTGGTGACCGGGCCCACGGGTTCGGGCAAGTCCACCACGCTGGCGGCCATGGTGAACTACCTCAACGAAAACGAGTACGGCCACATCCTCACGGTGGAAGACCCGATCGAATTCGTGCACGAATCCAAGAAGTGCCTGATCAACCAGCGCGAAGTGGGGCAGATGACGCTGAGCTTCGCGGCCGCGCTCAAGTCGGCGCTGCGCGAAGACCCGGACGCCATCCTGGTGGGCGAAATGCGCGATCTGGAGACCATCCGCCTGGCCATGACGGCCGCCGAAACCGGCCACCTGGTGTTCGGCACCCTGCACACGTCGAGTGCCGCCAAAACCATCGACCGCATCATCGACGTGTTCCCCGCCGAGGAAAAAGAGATGGTGCGGGCGATGTTGTCCGAATCGCTGCAGGCCGTCATCTCGCAGACGTTGTGCAAGACCAAGGACGGTCAGGGCCGCGTGGCGGCGCACGAGATCATGATTGGCACACCTGCCATCCGCAACCTCATCCGCGAGGCCAAGGTGGCGCAGATGTATTCGGCCATCCAGACCGGCAATTCGGCCGGCATGATGACCCTGGACCAAAACCTGACCGAGCTGGTGCGCCGCAATGTCATCAGCGCCGCCGAGGCACGCAGCAAGGCCAAGATCCCTGAAAACTTTCCTGGGTGACCGTTATGGAACGCGATCAAGCCACCAAGTTCATCAACGACCTGCTCAAGCTCATGGTGAGCCGCAACGGCAGCGACCTGTTTTTGACGGCCGAATTTCCGCCCGCCATCAAGGTGGATGGCAAGATCACCAAGGTTTCGCCGCAGCCGCTGACGGGGGTGCACACCCAGGCGCTGGCGCGTTCCATCATGAGCGACAAGCAGGCGGCCGAGTTTGAGCGCACCAAGGAGTGCAACTTCGCCATCGCGCCCGGTGGCATCGGTCGTTTTCGCGTCAACGCTCTGGTGCAGATGGGCAAGGTGGGGTTGGTGTTGCGCACCATTCCCAACACCATTCCCACGCTGGATGGGCTGGGCCTGCCGCAGATTCTCAAAGACATCGCCATGACCAAGCGCGGTCTGTGCATCTTTGTGGGCGCCACCGGCTCGGGCAAATCCACCTCGCTGGCGGCCATGGTGGATTGGCGCAACGAGAACAGCTTTGGCCACATCATCACCGTGGAAGACCCGGTGGAATTTGTGCACCCGCACAAGAACTGCGTGGTAACCCAACGCGAAGTGGGCGTGGACACCGACGACTGGGAAATCGCGCTCAAGAACACCTTGCGCCAGGCACCCGATGTGATTTTGATGGGCGAAATCCGCGACCGCGAAACCATGGAGCACGCCATCCAGTTTGCCGAAACCGGCCACCTGTGCCTGGCCACGCTGCACGCCAACAACGCCAACCAGGCGTTTGACCGCATCGTCAACTTCTTCCCCGAAGAAAAGCGCGCTCAGTTGCTGATGGACTTGTCACTCAACACCCGCGCCTTCATCTCGCAGCGCCTCATCCCCAAACAGGATGGCAAGGGCCGCACGGCCGTGATCGAAGTCATGCTCAACAGCCCGCTGATCGCCGATCTGGTGCTCAAGGGCGAGCTGACCGAAATCAAGGAGGTGATGAAAAAGAGCCGCAACATCGGCATGCAGACCTTCGACCAGGCGCTCTACGACGCCTTCGAAAACAACCTCATCAGCTACGACGAGGCCATCCGCAACGCCGACTCGGCCAACGACCTGCGCCTGCACATCAAGCTCAACAGCCAGCGCGCCCGTTCCATGGACCTGGCGGCAGGCACAGAGCACATGACAATCGTCTGAGTTTTTGGTCAAAGCAGATTGAGTTCCTGCGCGTTGTAGCCGTCTGTCTCATAGAAAAGACCGATCGTCATAACAAATTGACATTTCTTTGACTTGCCTGGCGGCACTCCCTAGCATAAAGAGACAATAGTTCACGTTTGAAGCCTTGTGAAGGCTCGCGTGTTCTCCCTCAAGGCTTTGGATGTTTGCTGAACGCAGGTTGCCCACGCAGATGGCTGGTTTCACCCTCCTCGAGTTGATGGTGACGCTGACGATTGCTGCGATCCTGCTCACCGTTGGGGTGCCGGGGCTGACCACGTTCATTGCCAACAACCGCATGGTTGGGCAAGTCAACAGCATGGTCGGGTTGCTCAATGCTGCGCGGGTAGAGGCCATTGCCCAGCGACGCACAGTCACGGTTTGCGGTAGCGCCGATGGCATGACTTGCAACGGAGGGTGGAGCGCGACCTGGCTGGCGTTCATCGACCGCGATGGCGATGGGGTCATCGATGTCAGCGTGCCCGCCGTGGCGACGGATGACGTAGTCATTCGCAGCGTTCAGGTGCCCACCACGTTGAACGTGGCCCTGTTGCCCAACACCAAAACCACGGTTCAGTTCAACGCGCAGGGCTTCTCGGCAGACGGTGCCGGTGCCACGTTCCGCTTTTGTGACGGGCGTGGCAACACCTTTGCGCGCGGATCCATTTTGTTGGCCAGTGGCCGCATCGCTGTTGCAACCGACACCAACAGCACCAAGGACAACATCGTCAATGGACATGACAATGCCAATCTCGCCTGTCCCTGATTGCGGGCCAACACAAGGCCGGAGATCTCGCCAGCGCGGCGTTGGCCTGCTGGAAGTGATGGTCACGGTCATTGTGGTCTCGGTTGGCCTCATAGGTATGGCCGGACTGCAGGTGGCTACCAAACGCGCGGGCTTTCAAGCTTCCCAGCGCACCCTGGCGCTCTCGCTGGCGAACGACATGATGCAGCGCATCACGCTAAATCCCGTCAGTTTGACAGCCTACGCGACGGGGTCTGCTCCGGTTGGCAGTGGGAGTATCGCTTCTGCTCCCACCAAATGTCTGGGCGGTGCCGCTGCTGCCAGTTGTACGGCTGCGCAACTGGTGGCCTGGGACATGTGGGAGTGGGAGCAGCGAATCGACGGGGCATCTACGCTCAACAAAGACGCGAGCAACGCCAACGCTGGTGGTTTGGTGTCGCCCAGTGGGTGTGTGGTTGTCAACGGCACTCAAGTGCGGGTAATCATCAACTGGCGTGGCCTGGTGGCCACCACCGACCCCGCTGATGCCAACACATCTTGCGGCACTTGGGCCACAGCCGATTTGCCCTATCGCCAGCAAGTCGTCATCAACAGTGTGATGTCAGCGCTATGAGCCTCCGCCTGTTTCCCCACCGAGCCCTCCCGCTAGCCCAGCGCGGGGTGTCCATGCTGGAGTTGCTGGTGGCCATGTTCATTGGCCTCTTCCTCATCGGTGGGGTGTCGGCCATCTATATCGTTTCTAAGCGCGGCTACACGGAAACCGAAAACGTCTCGCGGGTCAACGAAAGCGCGCGCTTCGCGCTTTACCTGTTGTCCAACAATCTAGCCCACCTGGGGTTTTTTGGTGGTGCGAACCCTAACCCCCCTAGTTTGTTGAACAGCTTGGCCGCCATCACAGGAGACTGCACCGGAACAGCCAGCGTTGTTGATACAGCCAACCACTTCCGTGTCGTCAAAGCCACGTCTGCCACGCCCGTCAGTTGCATCGCCGACGCACAGTCTGACTCTGACGTGTTGATCATCAAGTCGGTGCGGCCTGTACCATTTTCCGATGGTGCGCTCGACGACCTTAGCGATAACGATGGCACGGTAGATGCGCCCGAGGCGTTGAATGCCAACCGCGTGTACCTGTGGGCCAGCCGACTTGGCAGCGATGGGCAACTGTTCAGGGGCAACGTACAGCCTGACCTGACGCGAATTTCCGACGGCGTGGCCTGGGAATACCTCGCCAACATTTACTACGTGCGCAACGTGGCAGGCCGAGAGCCCACACTCAGCCGCAAGGCGCTCAGATGGAATGGCACGGCTTTGGTGGTAGACACCGAAGACTTGGTTGAGGGGGTGGAGCGCTTGCGCGTGGTGCCCGGCGTGTTGGGTGGCAATTACGTGACCCCTCAGGTCAAGTACATGGAAACCGCCGACATGACCACATCCGACTGGGTCAGCGTCGCCTCGGTGCAACTGCGATTGTTGGTGCGCAGCGCAGATATTGATCCTGGTGGTGTGTCCCGAAACCTGAGGTATGTGCTACTGGAAGGCAACGAAGCCGGTTACGACTATTTCGAACCGGGCGCTGGAGACCGTCGCTACCGGACGGTGGTGCAAGAAACCGTCAATGTGCGCAATTTTGTCTATCCGTGATGATGAAAACGAATTTGCCTTTGCCAAGCATGCGCCGACAGAGAGGGGCTGTGCTGGCCATTAGCATGATCTTTCTGATCATCGTGACGCTGATTGGCGTGTACGCCGCCAACACCGCAACCATGGATGTGCGCATGGCGCGCAACATGCAGGCGCATATGGAGTCGGAGCACGCAGCCGAGGCAGGGTTGAATGCCGCGTTGGAAACGCTGGCGCCTGCCACCGGGGATGTATTGTTCACGTCGGTTGCCACGCCGACGGCGCTGAGCACTGGGGCTTTGTTAGACAACCTCAATACCGGCGCCTCCAGCGTGACGGTTTCGATTGCCTACATGGGGCGGTCCCTTGTGCCCGATACCCAGAGCCCTACCGGGCAAGCTGGCGGCAACTCGACCACGGTGGGCTTTCATTTACACCGGGTGGTGTCTGCCCATGAAACCGCCGATGCCAACACCTCCGTGGGTGTGCGTGTGAAGCAGGCCATCTTGGAGTGAGGCGGTCCTTGTCTCCTCGCAAACGAACATGAACAACTCCACTCTTTTCAAACATGCGAGGTCCATCATGAAGCTCGTTGTGCATGACAAACGCAGCGCCCGTTTGGGCTTGCGGGCGCTATGTGGCGCCACCGTTTTGGGCATTCTTTCTGTGGTGGGCGCCCCTGCCCATGCCGACGAAACCGAGATTTTCCGAGCGTCGTTCGATACTTCCGGGGCCCGGCCCAAGGTGCTGATCGTGTTCGACAACTCGGGCAGCATGGACACCAAGGCGCAGAACAAGCCGGCCTACGACCCCAGCCAGACTTACCCCAACGTGGGCAACATCCAGAGCGGCCGACTTTACTGGGCCGATGGCAACAGTGGCAACCCGCCGTCTGCCAGCACGAGCCAGTGGTTCAACCAACAGAAGAACCGTTGTGGGTCGTCCTACACTCCTCTTGCGCAGCAAGGGTTCTACATCAACCGTTGGGCACGCTGGAACACATCGAGTAGCAGCGGCTGGTCCGAGGGCTTGGATAAGAACCGGCAGGACCCCCTTCACGTGGAATGTCGGCAAGACGTGGTGGACTCGAACAACGACAACGGAACCGGCACCTCAAACCCCGGAAACGGGTATCCGCGCAGCAGCACACCTCGCCCTTATGGCAGCAACCGGCAGACGTCGGTGGACGACGACTGGGACAGCACCCAGCGCGTTTACACCGCGAATTACATGAATTGGCATCACAGCACCGAGTTGACCGACCGGTCCAGAATGGACGTGGCGCGCACCGTGATTTCCAGCATCATCCAGGCCAATCCCGGCATCGATTTCGGTTTGGCGGTGTTCAACGACAACGCAAGCACCACTTACAACGGTGGACGGATTGTGCGTCGCATCATCGAGAACAGCACCGATGCCCAGAGAACGGCGCTGGTCAACATGGTCAACGGCTTGAGTCCGGACACATGGACACCCTTGTGTGAATCTATGTACGAAGCGTACCGCTATCTGTCGGGTTCCACGCTGGTCTACGGCAACCGCTCCAACGGCAACGATGGCCCCGTCAAGGACAGTGCAGCGGAGAGCCCCTCGGGTACCTATGCCAGCCCCGCAGGGGATTGCCAGTATCTCTACGTCATCCTCATGACCGACGGTGAACCCACCTACGACACCAGTGCCAACTCGGCCATCGAAACGCTGACCGGCAAGACATGCAAGAGCTACGCCGACGGCAACGGCGGCACCAAAAAGAACTGCCTGCCGGTGCTCACCGAGCACATGTACACGCAGGACCTGGACGGCAACGCCAGCAACGGTACACAAAAAGCCATCACGTACACCATCGGTTTTGCAACCAACCAGACGCTGCTCAGCGATGCGGCTGCCAATGGCGGCGGCAAGTACTACACCGCCTACAACACCGAGGAGTTGACGTCGGCCTTCCAGGGCGCCATCACCGACATCCTTTCCACGAGTTCGTCCTTCACGTCGCCTGCGGTCGCGGTGGACAGCTTCAGCCGTACCCAGAGTCTGGACTCGGTGTTTCTTGCCATGTTCCTCCCCAAGGCCACGACCGACTGGCCCGGCAACATCAAGAAGATCAAGGTCGCGGTCAATGCGTCGGGTGTGGCCAGCTACGTGGACGCAAACGGTGTGGCTGCGTTGGACAACGCAACTGGACAACTTAAGACCAGCGCTGTGACCTTCTGGGGGACTACCCAGGACGGACCTGTGGTCAACAAGGGCGGGGTGGGCGACCTGCTGTTGGCACGCGATATGGACGGGCGGGTCATCAAGTTCGACAACGCCGCCGGCAACCTTGCCGACCTGACCACGAGTGGGGTGACAGCCACTAATTTTGGGGTTGCCAATGATGCAGCACTGTTCAGTGCCTTTGGCGTGAGCAGCCAGACCGAACTCAATGATTTGTTGGCTTGGGCCCGGGGTTGGACGAGCAGTGCGAAGACGTCGAAGCGCGCCTGGGTCATGGGCGACATTCTGAACAGCCGGCCTGTTGCCATCAACTACGGCGCACGCGGCAGCTACACCCAGAGCAACCCGGATCTGCGCCTGATTGTGGGCACTAATGCAGGCTTCTTGCACATGTTCAGTGGTGACACCGGGGCAGAATCCTGGGCCTTCATGCCGAGGCCGATGGCTCGTATCCAGGCGCTCAGGCAGGACAACGCCGAGAGCGTGGATGCCATTTACGGGGTGGACGCGCCACCAGTCGTCTACCGCCATGACGCCAACAGCGATGGCACCATCAAGGCGTCGGACAACGACAAAGTGTACGCATTCTTAGGACTGCGCCGTGGTGGTCGGGCGTTGTATGCCTTGGATTTGACCAATCCCGACAGCCCAGCCTTCATGTGGAAAATCGACAACACGACCACGGGCTTCAGCGAGTTGGGGCAGACCTGGTCGGTGCCCACCGTGACGCGTGTCAAAGGCCACACCAACCCCGTGTTGGTTTTTGCCGCCGGCTACGACACCTCATTTGATGACAAGACCACACTGGCCAGTGGCACATCGGCCGCCATGGGGCGCGGCATCTATGTGGTCGATGCGGTCACTGGCGCATTGCTGTGGAGTGCCACGCCCGGTGCGGCAAGCACTAAGAACAAGCAGGTTTCGGCGTTTACTTACCCCATGCCGGCCCCTGTTACGGTGATGGATAGCAATGGTGACGGCTATGCGGATCGCATTTATATCGCGGATGTGGGGGGCAACATCTGGCGTGTGGATCTGGCAGGTGATTCGATTCCTTCCACCGATCACTCGGCGTGGCGGGTGTTGCAGATGGCTGAGCTGGCCGAGGCCAACCACGCCGGGGACCGCCGTTTTTTCAGCGCCGTCGAAGTGGCCCGTGCGGTGGAGGGCACCACCCCGTTTGATGCATTGATGCTGGGCAGTGGCGATCGCAGCAACCCCAACGCCACCGACAACTCAGATCGTCTCTATATGGTGCGTGACTACAAGACTGGCATCTACACCACCAACCCGCCGAGCAAACCCTGTGCGGTTCCATCGTCAGACCCCAGATGTGTGTTGCCAGTGACCCACAGCAACTTGTATAACGCATCGGCCAACCTCATACAGGTGGGGTCTGAGACGGAAAAGGTGGCTGCCAAGAGTACGCTGGACGCGGCCGCAGGGTGGTATGTCAATTTGACGGCGGCCAGCGGTGAAAAGTCGTTGGCAACGTCGCGCACAATCGCTGGCACGGTCTATTTCACGACATTCTCTCCAGGAGGCAGCGCGCTCAGCGCCAACCAATGCGTCCCGACCGCAGGGACCAGCCGCTTGTATGCACTCAACATGTTTGACGCCAGCGCCAAACTCGATTTCAACGGCAGCAACTCCCTGACGCTGAGCGACCGCAGTGTGGTGACGGGATCGATGATCACTGACACGCCGTCCATCTATGCGGGCCCCGATCGGGTCATCCAATTGATGCTCCCGCCGGGCAGCGTGCCAAAAACAACCACACCGGGAACGATTTTTGGAGGTGGTTTTGGAAGAACAGCGCAAACCACAGGGTTGCAGACCAAAATCCCCCGCAACGCCAATGAAAGCTATGTGCCAGGCCGTGACTCCGGTCGCTATTGGTACTTGCCTGACCGACGCTGAGAGGACCACATGCAAACCGCATTTTGTAGAAAGCGCCACCAGGGTGGGTTTACGCTCATTGAGGTGATGATCACCGTGGTAATTGTGGGCATCCTGTCAGCCGTCGCCTTGCCGGCTTATACGAGCTACATCCAAAAGAGCAGGCGCACCGAGGCGCGGACCGTGCTCATGGATGCTGCGAGCAAACAGGAGCAGTACATCCTGAACTTTCGTACCTACACCACCAGCATGACGGCGCTGGGGTATGCGGCCAACCCGGCTTTGTCAGAGACGGGTTTGTATTCCGTTGCTGCTGCAGCCGGTGCGTGTGGCAGCATCGCCCGCTGCTACACCCTCACGGCCACTGCCGTCGCAGGCAAAGGACAGGACAAGGACATCAAGTGCAAGAGCTTCAGCCTGGACTCCACCGGGGCCAAGACGTCGAAAAATTCGTCTGACGCCGCCACCACGGACTGTTGGAACTGAACAAGGAGATGGGCATGAAACTGTTGCATTTGTCTACCCTGTGCGGAATGGTCGCTCTGCCGATTTGGGCGTCGGCTGCTGATGTAGAGTACGACTGCCATGTCGTTCTTTCGAACAATGCAGCACAGATCGTATTTGTGGAAGCGCCCAATCGGATGCGTGCAGAGGCTGTGGCCTCGCGCGTGCGCATCAAGCTTGGTCAGGGGCGAACCGCTGGCGTCAAACAGGTCAAGCAATGCGTGCTGAGCAAGTCCGAATCGCTTGCCGATCCTGCTGCGGAAGCGCAACGCAAAACGAAGCCGCGCTGAAGCGCAAACTTATGTTTATAGGCGGCTAAACTGCGCTGCATGAACGCTACCTCCACTCGCCTCTACGACCCCACCCCCTCCAAATCCGTCGCCTTCCTGGGCCTCGGCGTCATGGGCCACCCCATGGCCGGGCACCTGGTGTCGGCCGGGCACCGTGTCACCGTCTACAACCGCTCGGCCGCCAAAGCCCAGGCGTTTGTGGCCGAGTTCGGCTCCACCGGCCGTGCCACCAGTGCCGCCACGCCACGCGAGGCCGCTGCCGGCGCCGACATCGTGTTTTGCTGCGTGGGCAACGACAACGATTTGCGCTCGGTGGTGCTGGGGGCCAACGGTGCCCTGGCCGGCATGAAACCGGGCGCGGTGTTGGTGGACCACACCACCGCTTCGGCTGACGTGGCGCGTGAGCTTTACACGGCGGCCCGCAACCTGGGTCTGCAATTTGTGGATGCGCCGGTGTCGGGTGGTCAGGCGGGTGCGCAAAACGGTGCGCTTACGGTGATGTGTGGGGGCGATGCCGCTGCGTTTGACGCGGTGAGGCCGGTGGCCATGGCTTTTTCGCGCGCCTTCACGCTGATGGGGGCCAGCGGCGCTGGCCAGCTGACCAAGATGGTCAACCAGATTTGTATCGCCGGGCTGGTGCAAGGCCTGAGCGAGGCGGTGGCCTTTGGCCAAAACGCTGGCCTGGACATGAACCAGGTGCTGGACGTGATTGGCAAGGGCGCGGCCCAGAGCTGGCAGATGGACAACCGGGGCAAGACCATGGTGGCCGACCGGTTCGACTTCGGTTTTGCCGTGGACTGGATGCGCAAAGACCTGGGTCTGGTGCTGGACGAGGCCAAGCGCAACGGTTCGCGCCTGCCGGTCACGGCGCTGGTGGACCAGTTTTATGCCGACGTGCAGCGCATGGGCGGCCACCGGTGGGACACGTCCAGCCTGATCAAGCGCTTGAAGTGAGGCCCTTGGGGCTGATGTGGCGTGAACACACTCAAATGTCACAGATGCGGATGTTTGATTTAACCGAAGCACCTACAGTTGAGCCCAAGGGAGCAAGAACAAGAAGCACCAAAAAACGGCAGACCGACACAGCGCACACAGGGAGTGGACACAACAACAGCGCGTGACCGGGCAAGCCCAGACAAGCAGGGAGTTGGGGTTGGGAAGTCAGGGAGAAGGAAACGGAAGGCGCCGCAGAGCGACCGAAATCACAAGAAGCTCAGGGAGAAAAAGTGAGGCACCGCAGAGTGCCACAAGAAGCAGCAGGGATACAGGCGGGCTGCCACGGGAGCCGGTGGATGTGAACGACATCGACCGAACTCCGGGAGGCGTGGCGGACCCGCCCTGATCCTGGCCTGGTGTTCAGACTGTGGCCCCAGCGGCCAAGCCCAAACAACCTTACTGCAGGGGTCGGTTTTCCACCGGCGCCTGCGTGGCGGTGCCCGCCTGGATGCGGCGCAGCTCGTCGTCGCTGATGATTTCCAGCACGCGCACCACACGCGACACACCGGTGATGTTGCGGGCCACTTCGGTGGCTTTGTCGGCTTCGCGTTGTGTCACCCGTCCCATGAGGTACACCGAGCCGCGTTCCGTGATGACCTTGAATGCGCTGGCCGACAGGTCTTTGGCGTCCACCAGGCCGGCTTTGACCTTGCCGGTGGTCAGTGTGTCGTTGGCTTGCTGGGTCAGCGTCGGGCTGGCGGTGATGGACAGCTCGTTCACCAGGCCTTGCACGTTGTCCACCTGCGAGACGATTTCTTCGGCCAAGGCTTTGTCGCGGGCGTTGGCCACTTCGCCGGTCAGCAGCACACGGCGGTTGTAGCTGGTCACGCTGATGCGGGCGCGGGTGCCGATCTGATCACGCAGGCGGTTGGCCGCGCGCAGTTCAATGCCCTGGTCTTCCAACTGTGCGCCCGAGGTGCGGCGGTCGGTGGCCACCAGTACACCAGTGCCCACGGCACCGCCCACCAGCAGGGGGGCGCAGGCGCTCAGGGCCGCACCCAGCAGGGTGGCGGTCAACACAGAACGAAAAGGAAATTTCAGGCTCATGCGGAGGTCTCCGGTTCCGGGCTGTCGCCCAACAGTTGTGCATCGACGCCGTCAAGCAGGCAGTGCAAGGTGAGCAACTGCACTTCCTGGGCGCGTGCCAGGCGGTCGTGTGGCACGCTGACCAGCACGTCGGTGTCTTTGAGCAAGGCGCCCATGGGGCCGGGGCGTGGGCCGGTGATGGCCACCACGGTCATGTCGCGTTCGTGGGCGGCACTCACGGCGTCGCGCAGCGATTCGCCATTGCTGCCCACGGCCAACACCAGCAGCAGGTCGCCGGTCTGGCCCATGGCGCGCACCTGACGGGCAAACACCGCCCGCGGCTCAAAACCCTGGGCCAGTGCGGTCAGCACCGTGGTGTCGGCGCTGAGGGCGGTGGCGGCGAGTTCCGGGCGGTCGCGTTCGAAGCGGCCCACAAAACTGGCGGTGAAGTACTGCGCCGCTGCGGCCGAGCCACCCAGGCCACAGGCCAGCACCTTGCCGCCGCTGGTCACACAGGCCAGCAGCGCATGGACGGCCGCCTCCACCGGGGCGGCCAGCAACTGGGCGCATTGGTAGTTGAGATCGGCGCTGTCGATGAAGTGCTGTTGTATGCGTTGGGAAAGCATGTTGGGGTGGAGCGGCAAAGGTGGGACGAGGCGCTGCTGCGCCGCCGCAAAACTGGGAATGATAGCGGTGGCGGCTATGGGTCCTGAAAGAGCGCCTGCAGCGCCTGTACTTGAGCATCCAGTGTGGGCAGATCGTGTGTGACGGTTGTCCAGACGATAGGCAGGTCCACCGTGAAGTAGCCGTGGGCGAGTGCATTGCGCATTTCGTACGCAAACCCCCAAGGCACCTGTGGGTGAAGTTGCGCAAACGCCGGGTCGCGCTTGAGCACGTTGTGGCACGCCTCGCCAATGATCTCCAGATTGCGAATCACGGCGTCTTGCGTTTTGCGGTCGCCCAAGAAGCCGCTGGCGTCCATGCCTGCGGTGTAGGTTTGGATGAGGGCGATGGCCTCAGCAATGTGGGACAGGTAGTCGGGTGTGCGCAAGGGCCGAGCGCGTGTCACAAGCGAACCGCCTCACGCAGCACTTGTTCGCGAAACTTGCCTGGCAAGGCTGCGGGCGTCAACACGTCCACGTCCATGCCGAGCAGTGCCTTCAATTCATGGCGGATGGCCCCAATGTCCAACAAGGTGGTGGCCTCGGTGGGGTCCACAAGCACATCCAGGTCGCTGCCTTCTGTGTCGTCGCCGTGGATGGCCGAGCCAAACACACTCACGCCAGCCACACGGTGGCGCAACGCGATTTCGCGTATTTGCAAGCGGTGCCGGGACAGTGCTTCGGAGGGGCGCATGGCGGTAGTCTAAGTGGTGGTTTTCACTTGGAAACCGATTCTATGCAGCGTCGGCGTCAAACGCGGCGCGTATCCAGTCAAGCGACGGTAAAGCCTGGTGACCGTTTGCATCGCCCTGCACCAGCACCACGTCAAACCGGCAGGGCGGCACCTGGCCCAGGCGCAGCAGGTAGTGCCGCGCGGCAAACACGATGCGGCGCTGCTTGGTGGCGCCCACGCTGGCGGCTGCGCCGCCATGTGTGCTGCTCGCGCGCCGGCGCACCTCCACAAACACCAGCGTGCCGTCGCGCTCGCGCATAATCAAATCGATCTCGCCGCCGCCCCGTCCGGGTGTGCGGAAGTTGCGCGCCACCAGCCGCAAACCAGCCGCTTGCAGATGCGCCAGCGCCGCGTCTTCGGCGGCGTCGCCCACCGCCTTGGTGCTGGGGCCGTTGTTTTTTGTCTTGAACCGGGGCCATGCCATTGTCTGCCGCCTTCCTCCCTGCCCGCAGTGCCGCCGAGGCCGCTGCCGGTGCCCAGCATTATCCGCAGGCCAGCGTCTACATGGTGGCCACACCCATCGGCAACCTGGCCGACCTGAGCCTGCGCGCCCTGCATGTGCTGGGCCTGGTGGACGCCATCGCCTGTGAAGACACGCGCCACACGGCCGGGCTGTTGCAAGCCTTTGGCCTGCACAAGCCCTTGCTCGCCCTGCACCAGCACAACGAACGCGAGGCCGCCCAACAGGTGCTTGAACGCCTGCGCCGGGGCGAGCGCGTGGCCTTCGTCAGCGACGCCGGCACGCCCGGTGTGAGCGACCCCGGCGCGCGCCTGTGCGCCGAGGCGCAGGCGCAAGGTTTTCGTTGTGTGCCGGTGCCGGGCGCCAGCAGCGTGACCACCTTGCTCAGCGTGGCCGGCCTCACCGAGGGCGAGGGGCGGTTTGCTTTTGTGGGCTTTTTGCCCGCCAAAGGGGCGGACCGGCAGCGGGCATTGGATCAGCTCGCCCAACAGCCGCTGGCCAGCGTGTTGCTGGAGGCGCCGCACCGCATGGCCTCACTGGCCAAAGACCTGGCCGCGCTGGGCGAGCGCCGCCTGACCGTGGGGCGCGAGCTGACCAAACAGTTTGAACAGGTGGTGCACCTGCCGTGTGGTGGCTTGGCGGCATGGTTGTCGGCCGATGCCTCGCATGGTCGAGGCGAATTTGCCCTCTTGCTGCACCCGCCCGTGGCCGCCGGTGAGGACGCCGAGGCCGCCTTGCCCCCTGCCACAACGCGTGCCCTGGATTTGTTGTTGCAGGAACTCCCCCTGAAAACCGCCGTGCGGCTGTGTGCCGATATCACCGGCACGCCCCGCAACGCGGTGTACCAGGCGGCGCTGGCGCGGCGCCAGCAGGCAGGCGAACAAGACGCCTGATCAGCGGTCGGTGGCGGGGGTGGCCGGCGGCAGGCTGTGCCCGCCCGTGTTGTCGTGCACCTCGCGCGCCTGCACGTCCACCACTTCATCGGTGGTGGCTGGGGTGGCACCACGGCGGCCGGGCCACACGCGTTCGCGGGCGTAGGTCTGGAACTGGTGTACGTACACCGGCCGCACCGGGCGGCGCCCGCGCAGCATGGCCCACACCACGCCGACCAGCAGCAGCACGGCCACCACGCCCGCCAGCAGCAGGCCCAGCGCGGCAGCAAACAGCCAGAAGATCAGGCCCAGCGCGGCGCTGAACAGGCGGCCCAGCGCGTTGAATAAATCGTTCATCAAGTCCGGCGCCTCAGCGGCGCGTCAAAAGGGCACGGAATGTGCAACACGGGGAATGCAATTGTGGGCGAAAAGCGCCTTCTCAAGCACCGCCCGTCATGTCATGACCCGCTGCTATGCTCAATGCTCCCTGGAGCCCCCATGAAACGCCTGTCCCAGTACTTTCTTCGTGGCCTGGTCACCATCCTGCCGGTGGGCGTGACCCTCTACCTGCTCTACATCTTCCTGGCCTGGTCCGAGGCGTTGGCCATGTGGGTCATCCGCCCGATGGTGGGCGACTTCTACCTGCCCGGCATGGGCCTGGTGCTGGGCGTGTTGGCCATTCTGGTGCTGGGTTTTGTGGTGTCGCAGCCCTTCATGGGCCGGCTGCTCACCTTGTTCGAATTCCCCTTCACCAACCTGCCGGTGGTCAAGAGCATTTACTCCTCGCTCAAGAGTTTTGCCGACTACTTTTCGCCCAGCCACGAACAAAGCCCGCAGCAGGTGGTGGCGCTGCGTTTGCCCGACCACCCGTTGGAGATCGTGGGCATGGTCACGCGGCAGTCGCTGGACGACCTGCCCGATGGCCTGCTGCGCGGCGACCGGGTGGCGGTGTATTTGCCCATGGGCTACATGATCGGCGGCTACACCGTGTTTGTGCCGCGCGCGTGGGTCACGCCCATGGATATGTCGGTCGAAGAAGCCATGCGCCAGTCGCTGATCGCCTGGATGGCCTTGAAACAAGGAAAACCCACATGAGCATCCGCAACCTCGACGCCTTGTTTGCCCCCAACACCGTGGCTGTGTTCGGGGCGTCGGAGCGCCCCGGCAGCGTGGGCGCCACCATCTGGCGCAACCTGCGCGCGGAATTCAGCGGCCAGCTGCTGGGCGTCAACCCCAAACGCCGCGAGATCGATGGCGTGCCGGTGTATCCCAGTGCCGCCGCGCTGCCCGCCGTGCCCGACCTGGCCGTGATCTGCACGCCCGCCGCCACCGTGCCCGGTCTCATCGAGGAACTCGGCCGCCTAGGCACACGCGCCGCCGTGGTGGTCACCGCCGGGTTGGACAAGGCGCAGAAGCAGCGCATGCTGGACGCCGCGCGCCGCCATACCCTGCGCATCCTCGGGCCCAACTGCATCGGCATGCTGGTGCCGCACTGGGGGCTGAACGCCAGCTTCGCGCACATCGGCGCACAAAAGGGCGACATCGCCTTCGTGTCGCAGTCGGGCGCGCTGGTGACGGCCATGCTCGACTGGGCCGGCTCGCGTGGCATCGGTTTCTCGCACTTCGTCTCGCTGGGTGAACACGCCGATGTGGACTTTGGCGACATGCTGGACTACCTCGGCAGCGACCCGCGCACCCGCGCCATCCTGCTCTACATCGAGAGCATCGAGGCGCCGCGCAAGTTCATGTCGGCCGCGCGTGCGGCGGCACGCAACAAGCCGGTCATTGTGGTCAAGGCCGGGCGCTCGGCCCAAGGCCAGAAGGCGGCGGCCTCGCACACCGGCGCGCTGGCGGGGTCCGACGACGTGTTCGACGCCGCCATCTCGCGCGCCGGCATGCTGCGCGTGTTCACCTTGCAGCACCTCTTCCTGGCGGCCGAGCTGCTGGCGCGTTTTCGCGACAACAAGAGCGAGCGCATGGTCATCCTCACCAACGGCGGCGGCGCCGGTGTGATGGCGGCCGACGCCGCCGCGCACGCGGGTGTGGAGCTGACCGAACTCGACGAGGCCATGCTGGCCAGGCTCGATGCGGTGCTGCCCGCCAACTGGTCGCGGGGCAACCCGGTGGACATCATTGGCGACGCGCCTGGCCAACGTTATGTGGATGCGCTCACCGCCCTGCGCGAAGACCGACACAGCGCCATCCTGTTTGTGCAGGCGCCCACCGCCATCGTGCCCAGCACCGACATCGCACGTGCCCTGCTGCCACTGGCCACGCTCAAGCCCTCGCGCCTCATGGGCTGCTGGCTGGGCTTTGATGCGGTGAACGAGGCGCGTGCCATCTTCCGCGGTGCCGGCGTGCCCGACTACGACACGCCCGAAGAAGCCGTGCGCGCCTTCAGCTTTCTGCAAGCCTACCGCCGTCACCAGGAAGAGCTGCTGCAAACGCCATCGTCAGCGCCGCTGGGCCCGGTGGCCGATCTGGCCGCCATCCGCGCCATCGTGAACGACGTGCTGGGCAGCGGGCGCGAGCTGCTGAGCGAACCCGAGGCCAAGGCCTTGCTGCACGCCGCTGGCCTGCCGGTGGTGCCCACCCACATCGCTGCCGCCGACGCGGAAGCCGCCGTGCGCGCGGCCCAGGCGGTGGGGTTTCCGGTGGTCATCAAAATCCTGTCCCACCAGATCTCGCACAAGTCCGACGTGGGCGGCGTGCGCCTGAACCTGGCGAACGCCGACGAAGTGCGCGAGGCCGCCCGCGCCATGCTGGCCCGCGTGGCCGCCGAGCGACCCGGCGCGTTGGTGGACGGCTTCACCGTGCAGCCCATGGTCAAACTGCGCCAGTCGCACGAGCTGATTGTGGGCGCCAGCGTCGACCCGCTGTTTGGCCCGGTCATCCTGTTCGGGCAGGGCGGCGTGTCGGTGGAGGTGGTGGCCGACCGTGCGCTGGCGCTGCCGCCGCTCAACGGCCCGCTGGCGCAGGCACTGATTGCGCGCACGCGTGTGGCCAAGCTGCTGCGTGGTTACCGCGACCAGCCCGCCGCTGACATGGCCGCCATCGAGCGCGTGCTGGTGGCCATCTCGCAACTGTTGGCCGACGTGCCCGAAATCGCCGAACTCGACATCAACCCGCTGGTGGTGAACGCCGACGGCGCGGTGGCGCTGGATGCGCGGGTGCGCCTGAGCGCCCAGCGCCCGGCGGGCGCGGCCAACTTCGCCATCCGCCCTTACCCGGTGGAGCAGGAAGAGCGCATCACCCACCTGGGTCGTGAACTGCTGCTGCGCCCCATCCGTCCTGAAGACGAGTTGCAGCACCGCGCCTTCATCGAAAAACTCTCGCCCGAGGACGTGCGGCTGCGCGTGTTCTACAGCCGCCGCACCATCGAACATTCCGAGCTGGCGCGGCTGACCCAGATCGACTACGCCCGCGAGGTGGCCTTCATCGCCGAAGGCGAGTTGCCCGACGGTGGGCACGAGACCCTGGGCACCGTGCGTGCCGGCATCGACCCAGACAACGACAGCGCCGAGTTCGGCGTCATCGTGCGTTCCGACATCAAGGGCGGTGGTCTGGGCCACATGCTGATGGACAAGCTGGTTCGCACCTTGCGCGCCCACGGCACGCGCCGTATCGTGGGCACGGTGCTCAAGGAAAACAGCCGCATGCGGCTGCTGGCCAAGCGCCTGGGTTTTGCCGAGTCGCCGTCGGACGACGACCCGGGGCTGGTCCACATCGAACTGCCGCTGCACACCACAGGCGCCCAGGAACCCTGAGCGGCGAACGGAGTCGCACCGGCTTCCACCCCGTCGGAGTGTTGCCATGAACCTGTTGTTGTCCCGCCGCCGTTTGCTGGGGGGTGTTGCGTCCGTGGTGGCCGCGCCCGCACTGCTCACACCTGCGCTGGCCCAGGCCCGGCGCCTGCCCACGCCGGCACAGACTGAAGGTCCGTTCTACCCGCTGGATTTGCCCGACGACACCGACTTTGACCTGCTGCGCAACGGCACCGCCACCTACGCGCAGGGCACACCTGCCTGGGTGGAAGGCGTGGTGACCGACACAGCCGGCGTGCCGGTGCGCGGCGCTCAGGTCGAGATCTGGCAGTGTGATCACCAGGGTCACTACCACCACCCCGGTGACGGTGGGCGCGCCGACCAGGCCTTCCAGGGGTTTGGCCGCGTGGCGGTGGACGCGCGAGGCGCCTACCGCTTCCGCACGATGCGCCCGGTCGCCTACAGCTCGCGCACGCCGCACATCCACGTCAAGGTCAAGCTGGGCGAACGCGCTGTGCTGACCACCCAGCTGTATGTGCAAGGCGACCCCGGCAACGAGCGCGACTTTTTGTGGCGCCGTCTGCGCAGCGATGCCGAACGCGCCGCGCTGACCGTGCCTTTTGTGCCCGGGGCCGACGGGCAGCACGCCCGTTTCCCCATCGTGTTGGCACTTTGACCCCGCGTCACATAGGTTCACGCCGAGCCTGAGAAGATCGGCGCATGGATTCCTTGTCTCAACTGGCGCTGGGCGCCGCTGTGGGTGTGGCGGTGATGGGCCGGCGCACCGCCGTGTGGAAATCGGCCGCCTGGGGCGCCGTGCTGGGCACGCTGCCCGATCTGGACGTGGTCATCGACCACGGCGACGCCCTGCTCAACATGGTGTTGCACCGTGCCGAAACGCACGCCTTGTTCTGGCTCACGCTGCTGGCGCCGCTGGTGGGCGCGGCCATTGCGCGCTTGCATGGCGAGTGGGCACATTGGCGGTGCTGGTGGCTGGCGGCCTGGCTGGTGCTCGTCACCCACCCCCTGCTGGACACCATGACGGTGTATGGCACCCAACTCGCGCTGCCGTTCAGCAACCACCCGTTTGGCGTGGGCAGCATCTTCATCATCGACCCGCTCTACACCCTGCCGCTGTTGGTGGGCGTGCTGGTGGCCTTGGGGCTGGCGCGTCGGCGGCCGGTGGGCGCCTTGCGTGCCAATGCCTGGGGCTTGGCATTGAGCACCGCCTACCTGGCCTGGGGTGTGGCGGCGCAGCAGCACGTCACATCCATTGCCCAGGCCTCGCTGGCGCGCCAAGGCATTCAGGCGCAGGCGCTGCTGGTCACGCCCACCGCCTTCAACACCGTGTTGTGGCGGGTGGTGGCCACCACGCCCACGCACTACCACGAGGGTTTTTATTCGCTGCTCGACACCGGGCCCGAGCCGCAGTGGGACGTGTTTGACCGTGGTCCTGCGTTGCTGGCCGCGTACGCGCGCGACCCGGCCTTCCAGCGTCTGAACACCTTTGCCAAAGGCCTGGTGGCCATGCACGCTGTGGATGGCCGCGCGCACGTGAGCGACCTGCGCATGGGCCAGACACCCACCTTCAGTTTCACCTTCGACATCGGGCCGGCGGCTGGCCCCGCGCCTGATCCCCAGCCCGCGCTGCCGCGCGGTGGGCGCCCCGACGTGGACCGGGCGTTGCCCTGGTTGTGGGCCCGTATCCAGGGCCAGGTGTTGCCGCCGCCCCGCTGAGGACGGGCCATGGTTTGGAGTCCACCCCCTAATTCATTTGCTGCACTGCAGCAAAAAACGCTTGCATGTGCCTAGGGGTATCCCTATACTTCGAGTCATGTTGCAGTGCAGCAAAGCCGAATCCCCGGCGATGAACGCGAAGCAACACCCTCAACCCCTTTTGAAGGAAAACACCATGCTGACCGTTGAACAAATCGCCGCCGCCCAACAAGCCCAACTGAACACCCTGTTTGGTTTTGGTGCCAAGGCCGTGGAAAGCGCTGAAAAAGTGATCGAGCTGAACCTGCAAGCCTCCAAGGCCCTGCTGGCCGACAGCGCCGAGTACACCAAGAGCCTGCTGTCTGCCAAGGACGCACAGGAATTCCTGAAGGTTCAGACCGGCTTTGTGCAGCCCCTGGCCGAGAAGTCGGCTGCCTACGGCCGCCACCTGTACGACATCGCCGCTGGCGCCAACGCCGAGTTCACCCAGGCCGCCGAAGCCCAGACCGCCAGCGCCCAGAAGCAGTTCGCTTCGGCCGTGGAAGCCGCTGTGAAGAACGTGCCCCAAGGTGGCGAAGCCGCCGTGGCCGCCCTCAAGAACGCCATGACCGGCGCCAACAGCGCTTTCGAGCAAGTGCAAAAAGTGGTGAAACAAGCCACCGAAGTGGCCGAGTCCAACTTCAAGGCCGTGACCGCCACCGCCACCAAGGCCGCCAAGGCCAAGTGAGCGTGAAGCGCCGCTCGCGGCGCTGTGCATTCCAAGGTTGAAGAAGCCGCATCCTGAAAGGGGTGCGGCTTTTTTTTCGTGCGGCGACGCGTGGGCTGTCGCCTCCCCGACGCGCCACGGGCGGGCCGCGCCACACAATCCCGCGCATGATCGAACTGCGCGCCCCCTTGCAAGCCCAACTCGTGTCCTGGCTGGTCAAACCCGGTGACACGGTGGCCGCCGGCCAGCCTCTGGTGATTCTCGAAGCCATGAAGATGGAACACGAGCTGCGGGCCGAAGGCGCGGTGCGGGTGACGGACATCTTGCTGGCCGAAGGTGAAACGGTGCAGGAGGGCGAGCTTTTGATGCGTGCCGCGCCAGCGACGCTGGCCGACAACCTGGCAGCCAATTCTGCACAAACTGGTGCCGCCACCCAGCCAGACACCGGCCCGCGCCCCGATCTGCAGGCGGTGCTGGACCGCCACGCCTTCACGTTGGACGCCGCCCGCCCCGAGGCCATGGCCAAACGCCACGGCCTGGGGCAGCGCAGTGCGCGCGAGTTCATCGCCAGCGTGTGCGAGCCCGACAGTTTCATCGAATACGGCGCCCTCGCGGTGGCCGCCCAGCGCAGCCGCCGCAGTGACGCCGATTTGCAGAAGAACACCCCGGCCGACGGTTTGGTGGGTGGCATTGGCCAAGTGGGCGCAGCGTCGGCCGTGGTGATGGCCTACGACGCCACCGTGCTGGCCGGCACCCAGGGCATGCGTAACCACCAGAAGACCGACCGCCTGCTGGGTGTGGCGCTGGCGCAAAAGCTGCCGGTGCTGCTGTGGGCCGAAGGGGGTGGTGGCCGGCCGGGCGACGTGGACATGCCCATCGTCGCCGGCCTGCACGTGGGCACCTTTGCGGCGTTGGCGCGTTTGAGTGGCCAGGTGCCGCTGATCGGCGCCACCGGCGGGCGCTGTTTTGCGGGCAACGCGGCCCTGCTGGGTTGTTGCGACATCGTGATCGCCACCCGCGCGAGCAACATCGGCATGGGCGGCCCGGCCATGGTGGAAGGCGGGGGCCTGGGCGTGTTCAAGCCCGACCAGATCGGACCCAGCGATGTGCAGCACGCCAACGGCGTGATCGACGTGTTGGTAGACGACGAGGTCCAGGCCGCCGCCGTCGCGCGCCAGGCCTTGTCGTACTTTCAAGGGATGCAGCCGGCCGGCGAGGCGCCGGATCCACAGGCCCTGCGCGATGTGGTGCCTGAAAACCGCTTGCGCGCCTACGACAGCCGTGCTGCTGTGACGGGCCTGGCCGATGTTGGCTCGGTGTTGTGGCTGCGCGAGGGCTACGGCCGCAGCCTGCACACCGCGCTGGCGCGTGTGGCCGGCAGGCCGGTGGGTGTGGTGGCCAGCAACCCTCAGCACCTGGGCGGTGCGGTGGATGCCGATGCGGCCGAAAAACTCACCCGCTTCTTGCGCCTGTGCGACACCCATGGCCTGCCCGTTGTGAGCCTGGTGGACACCCCCGGCTTCATGGTCGGCCCCGATGCCGAAGCCACCGGCCTGGTGCGCCGGGTGGGCGATTTGTTCAACCAGACCGCTCGCCTGCGTGTGCCCTACCTGGCGGTGGTGCTGCGCAAAGGCTACGGTCTGGGCGCCATGGGCCTGACGGCCGGGGGTTTTCACGCACCCGTTTTCACTGTGGCCTGGCCCACCGGTGAGTTTGGGGCCATGGGCTTGGAGGGCGCGGTGCGCCTGGGTTTTCGCAAAGAGTTGGAGGGGGTGCCCGAAGGGCCAGCGCGCGAGGCCTTGTTTGAGCAACTGCTGGCCCAGCAGTACGCGGCCGGCAGCGCCACAAACATGGCCGCCACGCTGGAGATCGACGCGGTGATCGACCCGGCCGACACGCGCCGCTGGGTGGAGCGCGCTTTGGGCGCGCGCTGAATTCAGGGGCGCCAGCGCACCAGCAGCCAGTAGCTCGGGTCGGTGTCTTTTCTGGCCAGACCGAGAGCGGCCGCCACCAGGCTCCAGCGCCGGTCGGCCGATTCCCAGCCCCACGCCACCGCCGCGCCCCAGCCCGCTGGCCTTTGGAGGGTGTTGTCGGCATCGGCCCAGCGTGTGCCGCGCCACGTGGCGCGCAACAGGGCGAAATGGCGTGGGCCCAGTGCGTAGGTGGTTTGTGCGAGCACCGTGTGGCGGGCGAAGTCGGGCAGTTGCAGACCCTCCCGGCCGGGTGCGGTGTTGCGGGCTTGGGTATGGATGTAGCTGCCCAACAGGCTCCAGCGTGGTGACAGCACCCGATTGATGCTGGCCGACCATTCGCGGAGATCGCCGCTGGCAAACAGCGCGTTGCCCTCATGGTGGGACAGCGTGGTTTGTGAGTTCAACCGCACCGGCGCGATGGAGGTGACGGCATCGAGCATGGCGCCGGCGTCTTGTGCGTACAGCCGACCGGCGCTGTTGGTGGCGTTGCGCACCTGCAGGTCTTGTGCGCGCAGGCCCAGGAAGGTCGCACCATCGATTTCCCAGTCGAGCTGCAGCACGTTGCGCCGGGCGTGGCTGCCGGGCAGGGTGTGGGTGTTGTCCAGTGCGATGCCACCCGTCTGGGTGGGGGACAGCGTGTGCGTGCCCGGTGCCCTGATGTGCTGCTGGTGCGCCCAGTGCAAGGCGCGCGCCGCGCCCCAGCGGTAGCTCAGGCCGGCGCGGGGCAGTGCCTTGGAGGGCGCCCGGTAGGCCTGCGACTGTGGGCTCACAAGGTCTTCGTTGGTGAGGCTGTCGGTGAAGCGGTCGAGTTGTGAGAAGCGCAGGCGTGGCCAGTAGGCCTCCAGCGCCAGGCTCCAGGGGCCGCTGCGCCACTCGCCGGCCACCCAGGGCATGTGGTAGTCGGCGGTGTTCGTGCGTGGGCTGGCCACCAGCGGGTCGCTGATGTTGCTGTGCACGGTCTGCCGCACCGCCTCCCAGCCCAGGCTCAGGCGGTGTGACCCGAAGAGGTGGGTGTGGCGCAGAAACTGCCCATGTTCACGCGAGTGGAAACGGTAGTCCTGCGGGCCCCACTGCATGTCGTCGAGCGTCAGCGCCGAGCGGCTGTGAGCCCCATGCAGCTTGAACCAGGTCTGGGCGTGGCTGCCCCAGCGCCACGACAGGCCGGCATCCAGCCGTTGGGCGCGGTTGCGCGCCACCTCGCCAAAACTGACGCCGTTGCCCAAGTCCAGGGGCGCGTCGAACTGGTAACGCAGGGGCGTGGTGTTGGCCAGCACAAACAGCGCCAGGCGCTCGGTGGGGCGCATGCCCACTGCCAAGTCCAGCCCCGGGGAACTGAGGCGGTATTGGGTGGCGGCCGGGCCCTCGCGCGGCCGGTACTCGACGTCGGACGTGCGCAACAGCCACGCGGTGGGCGATGGCGCCAGCGTCAGGCCACGCCAGCTCAGATCGGTGGTGAGTGTGTGCCGCAGGCCTTCTTGCCCCACGCTGCCCGCCATGGACACCTGTTGCTGAGGTTGCAGCATCAGCGGCGGCAACTTTTCTGACGCACCGAGCGCCAGCGGGTCGGTCAGGTAGCCCTGGAACAGCTCGGACTTGCGGTCGTGGTCATTTTCGGCGCGGTCGGCCAGGAAGAAGTGGCTGCCGCCCCACAGCGGGTAGTACGACGCCTGGGCATAGGCGCGTGCCCAATGTTCCAGGCCAAAGTCGCCCAGCGCCTTGCCCAGGTTGGTCGATCCCTGGCTGTCGGTGGCCAGGGCGTTGAGCGATTTGAGGTAAGGCAGGCGCACCAGCGCTTCGCGCGATGCGGCAATGGCCTCGGCCGGGCGACCCTGGTCGTTGAGCACGATGGCCCGCATCTGCCAGGGCAGGGGGTCCAACGGGTCGGCCAGGCTGGCACGCGCCAGCGAATCCAACGCCGCGTTCACATGGCCCAGTTGCAGTTCGGCCACCGCCAGCCAGACCTGGGCGCGGGCGTGGCGCGGCTCGATCAGCGTTGCCTTGAGCAAATCCTGTCGTGCCTGTTCTGCATCGCCCGCCCGCAGTGCCACCTGGCCGGCGCTGGCCAGGCTCAGGTAGTCGTCGCCGGTGTGTTGCAGGGCGCGTTCCAGCAGCGCGCGTGCCGGCGTCAGTTGCCAGGCTTCGGCCAGCGCGGTGGCCCGTTCGCCCATCACCGGCGGGTGGTTTGGGTGTTCTTGGTCGGCTTGCGCCAGCAGTTGCAGGGCCTGGGTGAGGTCGCCGCGCTCACCGAGCGCGCTGCCCCAACGGGCCAGCAGTTGTGCACGCAGTGGGGCATCGTCGGCGGGCACCTGGTCCACCGCTTGCCGGTAGCGCGTCAACGCGTCGTCGCCCCGGCCTTGCAGGCGCAGCAGCTCGGCTTGTGTGGCCAGCAGTTCGGGGGCGTTGGGATGGCGCTGCAGCGCTTGGTCGAGCAAGCTTGCGGCGCCGTCGGTGTCGTCCAGTGCCAGCAGCAGCTCGGCGCGGCGCGCGGCCACGCGGCCTTCGGCGTGTTGGTCCCAGCGCTGGCCCAGCAGGGCTGCCGCAGCGGCCGGGTCGCCGGACTGGGCCAGCAGGTCGGCCCGCAACAGGTGCAACACCTCGGGGGCACCGGGTTCGCGTAAGCGGGTGTCGATCAGGGCGCGGGCGCGGGCAAGGTCGGCGCCCGCCAGCGTCTGTGCGATGGCGGCCAGCGCCGGGTCAAGGGGCGTGGTGCGGAATTCGCGGTAGCGCGTGGCCGCCACTGGCCACGCCGCCACCCATTGCACGCGTTCGCGCGGGCGCACCAGCATGCGTTTGATGGGCGCCTGGCCGGGCCGCACTTCGGCCTGCTCGGACGCGCCCACCACCACCGAGCCTTGTGGGTTGCTCACGTCGATTTGGCCGGACAACACCGTGAGCAAGGTGCGGCCATCGGCATCCACTTCCACGTCCCAGTCGGTGCCCCGCACGGCGGCCACGGCGGCGGGTGTGCGCAGCTCCAGGTCCGCCGGTTCGCGTTTGGTGCGCGACCACAGCCGGCCCACGCTGAGTTCGAGCGCTGTTTTGCCCTGGGGCTGCGGGTTCAGCCGCAACAGCGACAGCGGCCCCAGGCGCAGCTGGGTGCGGTCGGCCAGCAGCAAAGCAGCCGACGACTGCGCCAAGGTGCGCATGTCGGCGCCGGTGTCCAGCGTCTGGCGCAACTGCGCCGCTTGCCAGGGGCTGCTGGCGGCGGGCCGGCTCTCGCCTTGGCCGCTGAGGCTGACGATTTCGGCCGCTGGCTGCGCCCACGCGCTGCCCATGCCGCCCCAGAAAACCGCAACCAGCCAGGGGGTGTGTTTGTGGCGCATGGCCCAACGATAGGTCAGCTCAGGGCGGCAGGCAAGCGCCGCCGCCGGGCGGGAGTGCGAAGTAAAAACAACTGCCTTCGCCGGGCGTGCTTTCGGCCCAGATGTGGCCGCCATGGCGCTCCAGGATGCGGCGGCACAAGGCCAGGCCAATGCCGGTGCCTTCGAACTCGCTGGCGCGGTGCAGGCGCTGGAACACACCAAACAGCCGGTGCGCCTGCCGGGGCTCGAAGCCCACACCGTTGTCGCGCACCCAGTACACACAGCCCCGCTCCGCATCGGGGTGCCAGCCCACCTGCACCACCGAGCGCTCGCGCTGGCGCGAGTACTTCAGCGCGTTGCTCAGCAGGTTGTCCCACACCTGGCTGATCAGCAGCGGGTCGCCCAGCACCGCAGGCAAATCGGGTGCGACGGTCCAGTCCACCTGCTGGGCGCCGATGTCGTGGGTCAGGCGGTTGATGCTGGCGCTGACCTGGGTGGCCATGCCCACTTCGCGCTTTTGCAGCGGTGCCAGGCCCAGCCTCGAAAAGGCCAGCAGGCCTTCGATGAGCGCGCCCATGCGCTGGGCGGCGTCTGCAATGGTGTTGAGGTGTTTGCGGGTGGTGTCGTCGGCCTGCTCTGCCAGGTGCTCTTGCAGGATGGCGATGAAGCTCGTGATGTGGCGCAGCGGCGCGCGCAAGTCGTGTGAGACCGAACTGGAAAACGATTCGAGATCGCGGTTGGCTTCCAGCAACTGACGGGTGCGATCCTGCACGCGCACCTCCAGGGTCTGGTTCAGGTCCTGGAGCAATTCCTGCAGGCGGCGCACCTCGGTCATGTCGCGTGTGAGGGCCGAAAAACCCAAGGGTTCGCCATCGGCGCCACGCAGCGCGGTCAACACCGTGTGGCCCCAGAAGCGGCTGCCATCCTGGCGCTGTCGCCAGCCCGTGCTTTCGAATTGCCCAAACAGCGCGGCCCGCTCCAGCGCCAGCTCGGCGTCCAGGCGTTCGTCCTCGCGCACATCGGGGGCGTCGAAGCGGCGCGCGTCGGTGCCCAACACATCGTGGGCGGGGTGGCCCAGCAGCCGCTCGGCACTGGATGTCCATTCGCTCACGCGGCCCTCGGTGTCCAGAAAATACACGGCGTGGTCGCGCAGCCCATCCAGCATCAGGCGCAGGCGGCGTTCGCCATCCGAGAGGTGCTCGCCCAGGGTCTGCGTGGGCGGCGTGAGCGGTGCCGCCGGGGCATCGGGCAGGCGTTCTGCGCTGATGTCGGCGATGTGGCAGTACAGCCCCAGCACGCGATCACCGTCCACATCGGGCACCAGTTGCCCGCTGGCCACCCAGTGGCCACGTTGGGCATGGCCCACACGCGCCTCAAAGGCCTGTGGCACGCCGCGCAAGGCCTGTGCCAGCCCGGGCAGCATGGCCTCCAGCAGCTCGGGCACAAACACCTGCTGCACCGCCAGGCCCACCGCGCTGTCGGCCGGGTGCGGCAGGTGGCGCAGCTGCGCGTGGTTGGCGTAGTGGCACACCAGGTGGTGATCGAAATAGCTCACCAGCCCCGGCAGGTGATCCAGCACCCGGGTCAGAAACCCGGCCCCACGCAAGCGCTCGTTTTCGGCCGCCGACAGCGCCGCCGCCGGCTCGTTGAACAGCTCGGTGAAAAAGTCCTCGGGCAGGTGATCGGCTGCTTCGGGCAGGCTCATGGCGGAGACTGTAACCGACGTGTTGCTGGCATGTGAAAAAATGTCAAATATGGGAAATGTATGAATGGGAAATGTATGATTTTGGCGCCGTACACAACGGTGAACACAACATGCAACAGGGAAAAACAATGATGAAATTTGGGATGAAATGCGCCGTGGCCTCGGCTGTGCTGGCTTTGACCGCTTGCAAAACCATGGACGTCGGGTCGGCGGTGGGTGCAGCCACCAACTTGGGTAAGGCGGCCACCATGACCGATGAGGAGGTGATCGGCATGTCCAACCAAGCCTGCGAGCAGCAAGACAAGGCGAACCGGATTGCCGGCGGCAAGCATGCCCAGCGCTTGGCCAAACTCACGGCCAACCACCGCAATGAAGATGGGCTGAATTTGAACTTCAAGGCCTATCAAGATGCCGACGTGAACGCCTGGGCCATGGCCAACGGTTGTATCCGCGTTTACACCGGCCTGATGGACAAAATGACCGACGACGAATTGCGTGGCGTCATCGGGCACGAAATCGGCCACGTCAAGCTGGGCCACACCAAAAATGCCATGCGCACGGCCTATGCGGCTTCAGCGGCGCGCCAGGCCGCAGCCGCCAGCGGCAACGCGGCCGTGGCGGTGCTGTCTTCATCGCAGCTTGGCGATTTGGCCGAAAAGCTCATCAACGCGCAGTTCTCGCAGTCGCAAGAGTCCGACTCGGATCAGTACGCACTGGGCTTCATGCGCAAGCACAAGTACAAGCCCGAAGCCCTGGTCAGCGCGTTCAACAAGCTGGCCCAACTCGATGGTGGCGCCAAGGCCGGCATGATGGACAGCCACCCCGGTTCTGCCGACCGCGCGCGGCGGATTCAGAGCGAGATTGCGGGCAAGTGAGCACTGTGCTGGGCCGGGCGTGTCTCAGAAGCGCGGCAAATCCCCGAACCTGAGCTGCCCGCCCCGCACCAGTTCCTTGCCGTATTCGGCGCAGCGGTGCAGCGTGGGGATGACCTTGCCCGGGTTGAGCAACTCGGCAGGATCGAAGGCGCGTTTGACGGCGAACATCTGTTCGTTCTCGGCGGCGCTGAACTGCACACACATGCTGTTGAGTTTTTCCACGCCCACACCGTGTTCGCCGGTGACGGTGCCGCCCATGGCCACGCTGGTTTCCAGGATGTCGGCGCCGAACAACTCGCAGCGGTGCAGCTGGTCGGGGTCGTTGGCGTCGAACAGGATCAGCGGGTGCAGGTTGCCGTCACCCGCGTGGAAGACGTTGGCGCAGCGCAGGCCGTACTTCTTTTCCATCTCGGCAATCGCCAGCAGGATGTCGGCCAGGCGCTTGCGCGGGATGGTGGAATCCATGCACATGTAGTCGGGGCTGATGCGCCCACTGGCGGGGAAGGCGTTCTTGCGCCCGCTCCAGAACTTCAGGCGCTCGGCCTCGCTGTTGCTGACCGCAATGGCGGTGGCGCCGCAGCCACGCAGCACATCGCTCATGCGGCCGATTTCCTCTTCCACCTCCTCGGGCGTGCCGTCGCTTTCGCACAGCAGGATGGCTTCGGCCGTGAGGTCGTAGCCGGCGTGCACAAAGTCTTCCACGGCGGCGGTCATGGGTTTGTCCATCATCTCCAGCCCGGCCGGGATGATGCCGGCGGCAATCACCGCCGCCACCGCATCGCCGGCTTTGCGCACGTCGTCGAAGCTGGCCATGATGCAACGCGCCAGTTGGGGTTTGGGCACCAGTTTGACGGTGACTTCAGTGGTCACGGCCAGCATGCCTTCGCTGCCGATGAGCAGGCTCAGCAGGTCGTAGCCGGGCACGTCCAGCGCATCGCTGCCGAACTCAATGGGTTCGCCTTCGACGGTGAAGCCGCGCACCTTGAGCACGTTGTGCACGGTGAGGCCGTACTTGAGGCAGTGCACGCCGCCGGAGTTCTCGGCCACGTTGCCGCCGATGGTGCAGGCGATCTGGCTGCTGGGGTCGGGTGCGTAGTAGAGGCCAAAGGGCGCGGCGGCCTCGCTGATGGCCAGGTTGCGCACGCCTGCTTGCACGATGGCCGTGCGCGAGACCGGATCGATCTTCACGATTTTGTTGAACTTGGCCAGCGACAGCGTGACGCCCAGCGGGTGTGGCATGGCGCCGCCGGAGAGGCCGGTGCCCGCGCCGCGTGCCACCACCGGCGCGCCCACCGCGTGGCAGGCCTTGAGCACAGCGGCCACTTGCGCCTCGGTTTCGGGCAGTGCCACCACCAACGGGCGCTGGCGGTAGGCGGTCAGACCGTCGCATTCGTAGGGCGTGGTGTCCTCGTCGCGCCACAGCAGGGCGTGGGCAGGCAGGGCGGCCTGCAGGGCGGCCACGATCTGGCGCTGGCGCGCGGCGGTGTCCTGAAGGGCGGCGGGGTCGGCGACGGTGTTCATGGCGGGCAGTTTAGGCCAAGGCCGCGGCGCATGGTGTTGAAGAAAACCATGGCCTCTTGAAATCTTCTTGGGTCGTCGCTATTTGATGTGTACAGGGCAGCGATGCCCGCCTGGCCAGGGCAAATCACCATTGTTTTCACTCAAGCACTGAGGAGTTTGTCATGAACCAACTGATCGCCCGTTCCGGCTTGCTCGACGACTTTTTCAAGGACGTTGCGCCCGGCTTTTTTGTCAAGCCGCTGCACGGCGAAGGGCTGCCGGCCCAGATCCGTGTCGACGTGAAAGAGACGCCTGAGGCCTACCAGCTTTCGGCCGAAATTCCGGGGGTGAACAAGGAGGACATCCATGTTCACATCGACGGCAACATGGTCAGCTTGCGTGCCGAAGTGAAACAACAGGACGCCCAGACCGACAACGGCAAGCTGCTGCGCAGCGAGCGGTATTACGGTGCGGTGTCGCGCAGCTTTCAGCTGCCGGTGGACATCGACAACACCACCGCCCGGGCACGCTACGACAACGGCATCCTCAACCTCACGCTGCCCAAAAAGGGCGCCAGCGTCAGCCAGCGGCTGGCGGTGGAGTGATCAGAGGGGCCCACCGCCGGGCCGTGGGGGCTAGAGGGCCTTCGTGATCCAGTCCGCAAACGCCGCGCATTCCCAGCGGTCCATGTTGCCGGGGCGCCAGCACAGGTAGTGCGCGTGGGGGCTGGGCACGTTGCGGTCGAACAGGCGCACCAGGGTGCCGTTTTGCAGCCAGGGCGCGCCCAATTTCAGTCGCACCAGGGCCACACCCAGGTGGTAGGCGGCGGCGTCACACATCAGGCCCACGTCGTTGAACTGCGAGCCGTCGCTGGGTTCGGGCCAGTCGAGTTCGTGGGCGGCAAACCAGGTGCGCCAGGGCTCCAGCGGCGAACACAACAGAGGCACACCCTGCAGGTCCTGGGTGTTCTCGAAGGGCCCATGTTCTTCGATGAAGGCGGGTGATGCCAGCGGGGTCACCTCGTCTTTGAGCAGGCACACGTGCTCCACATCGGTGTAACGCCCCACACCAAAACGGATGGTCAGGTCGGCGTCTTCGGCCACCACGTCCAGTTTTGGGATGCTGACCTGATGCAGCACCAGGTCCACTTCCGGGTGCAGCTGGGCAAACTGCTTGAGGCGTGGCATCAGGATGCTGCGCGCAAAGGTGCTGGTGACGGCCACCCGCAGTTTGCGCCGGCCGCTGCCGCGCGCGCTGCTGGGGAATTTTTGCAGCGTGGCCAAGCCATCGCACACGTGGGCCAGGTACTCGACCCCTTCGGGCGTGAGCGAAAAATCGGCCCGCGCAAACAGCGGCGTGCCCAGGATTTGCTCCAGCTGCTTGACGCGGTGGCTCACCGCGCTGGGCGTCACGTGCAGCTCTTCCGCCGCCTGCGTCACGCTGCGCAGGCGCGCCAGCGCCTCAAATGTCAGCAGGCACTGGATGGGCGGAATGCGGATGGCCATTACTTGAAAATCACCGTTTTGTGGCCGTTCAAAAGCACCCGGTGCTCGCTGTGCCATTTCACGGCACGCGCCAGCACCTGGCTTTCGGTGTCGCGACCCATGGCTGTCAGGTCTTCCACGGTTTTGCTGTGGTCGGCGCGGGCCACGTCCTGCTCGATGATGGGGCCTTCGTCCAGGTCGGCCGTCACGTAGTGGGCGGTGGCGCCGATCAGCTTCACGCCACGGTCGTGTGCCTGGTAGTAGGGCTTGGCGCCCTTGAAGCTGGGCAGGAAGCTGTGGTGGATGTTGATCGCGCGGCCGGCCAGCTTTTTGCACAGGTCGTCGCTCAGGATTTGCATGTAGCGCGCCAGCACCACCAGCTCGGCCTGTTCGTTCTGGATGATTTCGAATTGCTTCGCTTCGGCCTGCGCCTTGGTGGCCGCCGTCACCGGAATGTGGTGGAAGGGCACGTTGTAGCTGGCCGCCAACTGGTAGAACTCGCGGTGGTTGCTGATGATGGCGCGGATGTCCAGCGGCAGCAGGCCACTTTTCCAGCGGAACAGCAGGTCGTTGAGGCAGTGGCCTTCCTTGCTGACCAGCAGCACAGTGCGCATGGGCGCGCTCAGGGGGTGCAGTCCCCAGTTCATGCTGAAGCCATCGGCAAACTGGGCCAGTTGGGTGCGCAGCGCTTCTTCGCTCAACTGGTCGCAGGCGAATTGCACCCGCATGAAAAACAGGCCGGTGTCGTGGTCGTTGTACTGGGCGGCTTCTTCGATGTTGCCGCCGCGCTCGAACAGGAACCCTGACACCGCGTGCACGATGCCGGGCCGGTCGGGGCAGGACAGGGTGAGGACATAGGTGTGTTGCATGGGGCGTGATTGTCGCAGGGTGGCGGAATGTTCCCCCCGCGCCGCCTTCGGCGTCACCCCCCAGGGGGCGATGCCAGCCGACTGGCAGAGCCAGATCGGCGGCACCCCCCGGCCGCTGACCCCTGCGTGCCCAAAGTGCCACAATGGCCGACGTTTCAATGTTTTCACCGCAGGAGACACCCATGGCCTACAACGATTTCCGCATGGACAACCACTGGTTGCCGTTCACCCCCAACCGCGGCTTCAAGGACGACCCCCGGGTTTTTGTCGCCGCCGACGGCATGCACTTCACCACCCACGACGGCCGCCAGGTCATCGACGGCATTTCCAGCCTGTGGTGTGTGGGCGCCGGCCACAACCGCAAGCCCATCAACGAAGCCATCAAGAAGCAGCTCGACACGCTGGACTACGGCACCGCTTTCAACGTCACCAACGACAAGGCTTTCCGCGCAGCGGAAATGATTGCCGCCATGGCGCCGGGTGATCTCAACAAGGTGCTGTTCTGCAACTCGGGCTCTGAAGCCGCCGACACCTCCATGAAGGTGGCACTGGCCTACCACCGCGCGCGCGGCGAAGGCCACCGCAACGTCTTCATCGGCCGCGAACGTGGCTACCACGGCGTGGGGTTTGGGGGCATGAGCGTGGGCGGCATTCCGGCCAACCGCAAAGCCTTTGGCACCGCGCTGCTGCCGCGTGTGGACCACATGCGTTTCATCCACGACCCGGTCAACCACGCCTACATCCACAACGCGGAGCCGGTGTGGCAGGAAGACATCCTGACCGAACTGGAAAACCGCATCCTGCCGCTGCACGACCCGAGCAACGTGGCGGCGGTGATCGTGGAGCCCGTGGCCGGCAGCGCCGGCTGGTACTTGCCGCCACAGGGCTACCTCAAGCGCCTGCGCGAGATTTGCGACAAACATGGCATCTTGCTGATTTTTGACGAGGTCATCACCGGTTTTGGTCGCATGGGCACCAACTTTGCGGCCGACTTCTATGGTGTCGTGCCCGACATGCTCAACTTCGCCAAGTGCGTCACCAACGGCGTCATCCCGCTGGGCGGCGTGATCTGCCGCGACCACATCTACGAAACGATGATGGGCGCGCACAGCAAGGCGCCCGAGCACGCCATCGAGTTCTTCCACGGCTACACCTACAGCGGCCACCCCGTGGCTTGCGCGGCCGCCATCGCCACGCTGGAGCTTTTCCAGCAGGAAAACCTGTTTGCCCGCGCCGGCGAAATGGGCAAAGTGTTGGGTGATGCCATGCACAGCGCCCTCAAAGACTTGCCCAACGTCATCGGCATCCGCAGCCTGGGTCTTGCCGCTGTGGTGGAGCTCGCGCCCGTTCCCGGTCTGCCCGGCAAACGCGCCTTCGACGTCTTCATGGATTGCTACCACAAGGGCGTGCTGGTGCGCAGCGCCGGCGACAACCTGGTGTTCGCCCCGCCCTACATCGTTGAGAAGTCGCACATCGAGACCATGGTCTCGGTGTTGGCCGAGGCGGTCAAGGCACGGGCCTGATCAAGGCGCCGCCGGTTCGCCCCAGCGCCGACGCAGCTCGGCGCAGTGATCTTGCGGGGCGGTGGCTGAGGTGATCCACAACCGGTCAACACCCAGACGCGCGTTGGCGTCGGGTGGCCCACTGTGCATCACCACCACCCAACTGTCCGCGTGGTCCCGAGCCGACCAGTGGGCTGGTACCCCCAGGCTGCGCCGCACGTGCTCGGTGCCGGCGACCAGCACCACCACCCCGCTGGCGCTGGCGGCCTGCGCCATGGTCTGAGCCATGCTCAGGTCGCGCGCGATTTGGATGCGTGCCATGGGTGTCAGTTGGCTCGCTGGCAGCAGGCCGCAGTGGCCGTCGCGGATGTTGTCGCGTTGGCGCGCCAGGGCCTGCGGCGTCAGCCGCGCGTCCAGCGAAGCATCGGCCATCGCCGCCCGCATTTCGTTGCGGGGCAGGTTGCCACCGAGCACGGGCACACCAGCGCGCACGGCCGTCATCACCACCGGCCCGTAACGCGTCCAGGGCCAACCAGCGTCGTCCCACGCCAGTCGGGACCGAACATCCGCTTCCGTGGCGTCCGCGGCCAAGCCATGTGTGTGTACCCCGCTCGGCCATTTCCAGCACCAGCGCGGTCAAGCGTTCGGATTGCGCCAAGTGGGCCACGGTGGCACGCTCCAGCGCCTGATGGGCGTCGGCGTCGTGCTGTTCACCCAGCAACAGCAAGCGTGCGGGCGCGAGCTTGCGCAGTGTGGCTGGCACGTCGGCGGGGGACATCATGGCGCCCAGGGGCTGGTGGGCGGCACAGCCTGCCATGGCCAGGGCCAGCAGCAGGCACGGAAGGTGCGTCATGACGCGAAGGCGTTTCATGGTCCGATACTATCGGGCCAGTCTGGCGGCGCGCTGCCGCCGTCCCTTTGATTTCCCCTGTACTTCATGATGTTTTCGCGTGCCCCGCGCGTGGGTTTTGCTGTTCGTGTGTTGGGCACATTGGCCCTGGCGGCGGCCGCCGCCGTGATGTGTGTTCGGCTGCACACCCCCATTCCCTGGATGCTCGGGCCCTTGGTGGTCACCGCTGTGGCCTCGCTGGCCGGGGCACGTACCGCCAGTTGGGCGCCCTTGCGCAACGGTGGGCAGTGGGTGATTGGCACCGCGTTGGGTCTGTACTTCACGCCGCAGGTGGGCACGCTGGTGGCCGGGCTGTGGTGGGCGATTGCGCTGGGCATCGCCTGGGCGCTGGTGCTGGGTTGGGGCTTTGGGCGGTGGTTGCAGTGGGTTCACGCGCGCCATCTGGCCGACGTGTCGCCCGCCGGCTTGCGTGCCACCACCTACTTCTCGGGGGCCATCGGCGGAGCTTCCGAAATGACCCTGCTGGCCGAGCGCGCCGGTGCCCGCACCGATCTGGTGGCGTCTGCCCACAGCCTGCGCGTGCTGATGGTGACCATTTGCCTGCCCTTCGGCATGCTGTTCTGGGGCGTACATGGGCTGGACCTGTCGCCGCCCGCCATCCGCGACGTGTCCGGGACCGGGTTGCTGTTGCTGGCCACGCTCACCTTGGTAGGTGCACTGGTGGCACAGCGCCTGGGACGCGCCAACCCCTGGTTCATGGGGGCGCTGGTGGTGACCATGGGGCTGACACTCAGCGGTCAGGTGTTGTCGGCCATTCCCACGGCGGTGTCCAACGCCGCACAACTGGCGATTGGTGTGAGCCTCGGCGTGCGCTTCACCCCGGCTTTTTTGCACACCGCACCGCGCTGGCTGGGCTCGGTGGCGCTGGCATCGGTGGTGATGATGGCCATCTGCGCCGTGTTTGGCTGGGGCCTGGCGCGGCTGATCGGGCAGCACCCCGCCACCTTGATCCTGGGCACCTCGCCGGGCGGCATTGCCGAGATGTCCATCACCGCCAAGGTGTTGCAGCTCGGTGTGCCGGTGGTCACGGCATTCCAGGTGTGCCGCCTGGTGGCGGTGCTGGTGCTGGCCGAGCCCCTGTACCGCTGGTGGACGGCGCGTTCGCCGCTTTGATACAGAAACAACAACGCCGGCACGGGGCCGGCGTTGTTGTGGGGCGAAAGGCGTGTCAATGCATCACGACGGGCATTTGGGCCAGCACCGCATAGCCTTCCAGCGTGTCTTCCACCTCCTCTTGGCTGGGGGTGTTCTGCTGCCAGGCGCTGATGCGCTGCTGGAACATTTCGGCCCACGAACCATCGAGGTAAATTTCTTTGCCCGAGCGCTTGTCCACGATTTCAAAGCCGTGGCGGGCCAGCTGCGGGCCGGCGGGCGCGGCGTCGTTGTCCATCAACGCGTCGGCCTGGATGTGGACCACCGCGAAGGATTCAGAGTCGTAGAGCATGTGCATGGATGAAATGTCCTTGAAACTCGACCAATCTGCTGACGGGATGCTGATGTCCTTTGTAAGGATATCGGCATTCAGCATACCGGCTATATGGGCCGTTCGGCGGAAATTTCAAGTTCCCGGCGGGATCATGGGGTGATCAGTCGCTGGTCGGCCACATTGCCGTTGGCCTCCTGCAGGCGCATGCGCACCGGCAGGTGGCCCAGCGCGGGCGCCAACCACACGTCCACCGTGGTGTCGAATTCTTTGCGCGGCAGGCGGCGCAGGTGCAGTGTGGCCAGGTCGCCGTGGGGCAGCGCAATGGTTTCCGTGCCCTTCACTTCGAAGACCCAGGTTTCCGAATCGCGCACCCCGCTGGTGGGCATGTGGATGGTGTGCCCAGCCGGAAAACGCTCGGGTCGCGCGTGCACCAGGCCGGCGAGCTGCATAAACACGCTCAAGCGGTCCTGGTGTCCGGGCAGCAAGGGGGCGTCAGGCGTGTTGGCGCTGTAGCGGATGCGGGCGCCCGCTTCGTCGAAATGGGCCGCACGTTCGCTGCGGGTTTTTTCTGAAAAACGTTGCGGGTGTATGCCATGGCGGCCCAGCCGGCCTTCGCTGAGCTGCACCCGGCTGCCCAGAAAAGGCATGGCCACCGCCATGTGCAGGCGGTAGCGCTCGCCATCGTGTTGCCAGTCCAGGGTGCCGTTGAGGGTTTGGTGCACACCCCGGTATTCCACGGCCACGTCGTAGTTCAGGCGGGCGGTGGGTGGTGGCGAAAAGGGCACCGCTGCGGGCTCTGCCGCAGGTGGGCCACCATCACCTGACGTTGCGGCGACCACGTCCTCCGCCACCGGTGTGCTTGCCACGGTCTCGACCGAAGGGGCTTCGGGCAGGGCCTCGGCGGTAACCGATTCGTCAGGTGCCGCCACCGGCTCAGGTGTGGGTGTGGTGGGCACCAGCGATGCGGGCGCGGTGAATGGCTGAGCGCGGGGGCGTGCCACCTGTCGAGGGGCGCGCGGTACCGTTGGCGCAGGGCCGGTCGCCACAGCAGGCGCGAGGGACACGGTGCGTGTCTGCAAGGGGCGCGGCGCGTTCAACGGCGGCGGTGCGTCGGACGCGGGCAGCAAAGGCGAGGCCAGCAGCCAGGCGTGCGCGGCCAGCACCGCGCCGGCCAGGCCGGCCAGGCGCCAATGGGCAGAACGTGGAGCGCAAGCGTGCATGGTGGCCCACCTAGAATACCAAACGACCTGCTTGGAGCCCCATGAAACTCGCCACCTACAAGGACGGCTCGCGCGACGGCCAACTGGTTGTTGTCTCGCGCGACCTCAGCACCGCCCACTACGCCACCGGTATCGCCAACACCTTGCAGCAGGCGCTGGACGACTGGAACTTCATCGCCCCGCAGTTGCAGGATTTGTATGTCACGCTCAACCACGGCAAGGCGCGCCACAGCTTCAACTTCGACCCGCGTCTGTGCGCCGCGCCCTTGCCGCGCGCCTTCCAGTGGGCAGATGGTTCGGCCTACATCAACCATGTGGAGCTGGTGCGCCGCGCGCGCGGCGCCGAGGTGCCGACCAGTTTCTACACCGACCCGCTGATGTACCAGGGTGGCAGCGACGACCTGCTGGGCGCTTGCGACCCGGTGGTGGTGCCCAGCGAAGCCATGGGCATCGATTTCGAGGCGGAGATCGCCGTCGTCACTGGCGACGTGCCCATGGGCGCTGACGCCGATGCGGCCCTGGCCGGCGTGCGCCTGCTGATGTTGGCCAACGACGTCAGCCTGCGCAACCTCATCCCCAACGAGCTGGCCAAAGGCTTTGGTTTCTTCCAGAGCAAGCCCGCCACCGCCTTCAGCCCTGTGGCCGTCACGCCCGACGAGCTGGGCGATGCCTGGCAGGGTGGGCGCGTGCACCTCACGGTGCAAAGCACGTGGAACGGCCGCAAGGTCGGCATGTGCGACGCCGGCCCCGACATGACGTTCCACTTTGGGCAGCTCATCGCCCACATCTGCAAGACGCGCCGCGTGCGCGCCGGCTCCATCGTGGGCAGCGGCACCGTGAGCAACCCGGGTGTGGCGCAGGACGGCCGCATGGACTGGCCCAAGGGCTACAGCTGCATCGCCGAAAAACGCGCCATCGAGACGATTCAAGACGGTGCGCCCAAGACCGAGTACATGAAGTTTGGCGACACCATCCGCATCGAGATGAAAGGCAAAGACGGCCAGAGCATTTTTGGCGCCATCGATCAGGAGATCGCACCGCTGAACGCTGGCTGACGCGTATCATTTCCAGCGCACCCACACTTTCGCGAGGAGGCGAACCATGGCGTTGATGGATTTCATCAAGAAGCAGTTCATTGACATCATTCAATGGACGGAAGAGGGCGATGGGACGCTGGCCTGGCGTTTTCCCATGCGCGACATGGAAATCCAGAACGGCGCTTCGCTCACGGTGCGCGAGTCGCAGCTGGCGGTGTTCGTCAACGAAGGCCAGGTGGCCGACGTGTTTGGCCCCGGCATGTACAAGCTCACCACCCAGACGCTGCCGATGCTGACCTACCTCAAGAACTGGGACAAGCTGTTCGAGTCGCCGTTCAAGAGCGATGTGTATTTCTTCAGCACCCGCCAGCAGGTGAACCAGAAGTGGGGCACGCCCCAGCCCATCACCGTGCGCGACCCCGACTTTGGTGCCGTCCGCCTGCGTGCCTTTGGCAACTACGCCTACCGCGTGGCCGATCCCAAGCGCTTCCACACCGACATTTCGGGCACACGCGAGACCTACACCGTGGCCGATCTGGACGGCCAGCTGCGCGGCCTGGTGTTGCAGAACATCAGCAACGCCATCGCGTCCAGCGGCATCGCATTTCTGGACTTGGCGGCCAACCAGCTGGCTTTCGCCCAGGCACTGAGCACCCAGCTTGCGCCCGAGTTCGAGAAGATCGGCCTCAAGCTCGAAGGCATGACGGTGCAGAACGTGTCGCTGCCCGAAGAGCTGCAGAAAATCCTGGACCAGAAAATTGGCATGGGCATGGTCGGCAACGACATGGGCAAGTTCATGCAGTACCAGACGGCGCAGGCCATTCCCAAGTTTGCCGAAGGGGCGGGCGGTGGCAGCGGCATTGCCGGTGACGCCATGGGCCTGGGCGCCGGCGTGGCCCTGGGCCAGGTGTTGGCGCAAAACCTGGCGCAAGGCCTCAACCCGGCCGCCCAGTCGCCGGCCGCTGCGGCCGCCGCGCCAGTGGGTGTCAAACCCGACGAGGTGATGGTGCTGCTCGAAAAACTCGCCGACCTCAAGGCCAAGGGCATCCTCACGGCCGAGGAGTTCGACGCCAAAAAGGCCGAGCTGCTGAAGAAGCTGGTCTGACGGTCTGTCTTGTCTGTGGCCGACACCAACGCCCAGCGCAGCTACCGCGCGCCCTGTCCGGGGTGTGGTGCGCCGGTTGAATTCCGCAGCGCCCAGTCCACCCACGCGGTGTGCGGCTTTTGCCGCTCCACCGTGGTGCGCGAGGGCGACCACCTGGCCCGTCTGGGCAAAATGGCGGATGTGTTCAGCGACTTCAGTCCGCTGCAATTGCTGGCCAGCGGGCGCTGGGCTGAACGTGGCTTCACCGTGGTGGGACGCCTGGCCTACCGCTACGAGGGCGGCAGCTGGACCGAGTGGCAGATCGCTTTTGACGACGGTGGCACCGGCACGCTGAGCGAGGACAACGGTGCTTTTGTGTTCAGCGAGCCGCTGGACGCCGGGCGCGACCTGCCCGACCCCGCGCACCTGCGCGTGGGCGCGCAGACCGCCATCCACGGCGCCACCTACACAGTGGCATTCAACCAGTCGGTGTCGCTGGCGGCGGCCGAGGGCGAGTTGTCGCACCTGCCGCCCATTGGACAGCCCTTTGCTTTGGTGGAATTGCGCAGCGCCAGTGGCGAGGTCTGTGGTCTCGACTGGGGCACCCAGCCGCCCAGCGCGTCGCTGGGGCGCGAGGTGCGGCTCGAAGACCTGGCGCTCCAGGGGCTGCGCAGCGAATCCACTCGGGACGACAAGGGCCGCCACTTCAATTGCCCGCATTGCGGCGCGCCGGTGGACGTGGCGCTGGAGCAAAGCCAAAGTGTCACCTGCGCATCCTGCAACAGCATCATCGACCTCAGCGCCGGCCTGGGGCACGAGCTGCTCAAGGCCGCGCAAGACGAGCCGGTGCGCCCGCTCATCGCGCTGGGCAGCAGCGGCCAGTTGCAAGGGGTGCATTGGCAGGTGGTGGGTTTCCAGCACCGCATGGGCCAGGCGCCGGGCGATGACGAGCACTTTGGCTGGAGCGAGTACCTGCTGTTCAACCGCAAGCGCGGGTTTTGCTTCTTGGTGGACGCAGAGGACGGCTGGAGCGTGGTCAAACCCACCACCGGCGCACCCGTCATGACCGGCAACGGCCAGAGCGCGAGCTACCTGGGCACCCACTACAAACTGCAATACGCCTACAACGCCGAAACCACCTACGTGGCCGGTGAGTTTTACTGGAAGGTCGAGCGCGGGCAGAAAAGTTTCCACCGCGATTTCGCCCATGGCCCGGCCTTGTTGTCCCTGGAGCAGACGCAGAACGAACTGACTTGGTCCAGCGGCAACCGCCTCAGCGCCGACACCGTGGCCAAGGCCTTTGGCCTGGCGGCGCAAAAAGGGCTGTTTGAACGCGCCGATGCCTCGCCGGTGAGTCGGAGCGTGGGCAGCAACTTCCGCACCTTTGTCATCATCGTCGTGGTGCTTGTTCTGCTGTCCATGCTGGAAAGCCGCTGCAGCAGCTGCGACCCGGCGGTGGAAAACTGCAGCAGCAGCTACCGCAGCTCGGGCGGTTCGTTTGGCGGCTGGTCCAGCGGTGGGGGCCACAAATGAACGTTTCAACAACTTTTTGACTGGAGGTCCACATGGGCATGGAATGGTTGAGAGCCGGTGCCGTTTTTGGCTCCATCTTGTACGCGCTGATCGGCGTGCTGGTGTTCTGGCTCAGCTTCATCGTCATCGACAAACTCACGCCCTACAACCTGTGGGAAGAGCTGGTGGAAAAACAGAACGTGGCACTGGGCGTGGTGGTGGGCGCGATGTGCCTGGGCATTTCCGTCATCGTCGCTGCAGCGATTCATGGGTAGTTCCGAGCGCGCCCCGCCGCGCCCGGTCGAGGTTGCGCTGCTGGCCAGCGTGTTTGTGGTGGCGGCCTGTGGGCTGGTGTACGAACTCGCGGCCGGCGCCCTGGCGTCTTATGTGCTGGGCGACTCGGTGCTGCAGTTCTCCACCGTCATCGGCACGTATTTGTTTGCCATGGGCATCGGCTCGTGGCTGTCGCGGTTTTTCGAGCGCCAGCTGCCGGCGCATTTCCTGCGCATTGAACTGCTGGTCGCACTGATCGGTGGGCTGCTGCCGGCCACGCTGTTTCTGGCCAACGCGTTTGTGCCCGACAGCTTCCGTTTCCTGCTCTACGGCCTGGTGCTGGTGGTGGGCACGTTGGTGGGGCTGGAGATCCCGCTGGTCATGCGCATCCTCAAGCGCAACGTGGCGCTCAAAGACCTGGTCTCGCAGGTGCTCACCTTCGACTATCTGGGCGCACTGGCCGTGTCCGTCGTCTTCCCGCTGTGGCTGGTGCCACAGCTGGGCCTGGTTCGCACCGGGCTGCTGTTTGGGCTGATGAACGCGGCTGTGGCGCTGTGGGCCTGGTGGCTGTTTCGCCACGAGCTGCCACACCGCCTGGCCCACCTGGCCGCTGCCGTGTTGACGCTGGGCGCGCTCACCACCGGCTGGTTCGGCGCGCAGCAACTCACCACCTTGGCCGAAGACCGCTTCTACCAGGACCGTATCGTGTTGGCCGAGTCGTCTGACTGGCAGCGCATCGTGTTGACACACGGCCGCGCCGGCCACCGGCTCTACCTCAACGGCAACCTGCAGTTTGCCGAGCGCGATGAATACCGTTACCACGAAGCCCTGGTGCACCCGGCCATGGCCGCTTTTGCGCAGGGCGGCGGCACACCGCGCCGCGTGGCGGTGCTGGGTGGTGGCGACGGCATGGCGGTGCGCGAGGTGCTGCGTTACCCCGGTGTCGAGTCCGTTACCCTGGTGGAGTTAGACCCGCACATGACGCGCCTGTTCTCGCAGAACCCGGCGCTGCGCGCGCTCAACGCCGACGCCCTGCATTCGCCCAAGCTCAGCATCGTCAACACCGACGCGTTCAAGTGGCTGGAGCAGGACGGCGACAGCTTCGACGTCATCGTGGTGGACTTCCCCGACCCCACCAATTTTTCCATTGGCAAGCTCTACACCAACGCCTTTTTTGCCAGCCTGCAACGGCGCCTGTCGGCCAGCGGTTTTGCGGTCATGCAGACGACCTCGCCGCTGGTGGCGCGCCAGAGCTTCTGGACCGTGGTGACCACCATGGAGTCGGTGGGCCTGCGCACCGCGCCCTACCACGCCCACGTGCCCAGTTTTGGTGAATGGGGCTTTGTGATCGCCAGCCGCCGGCCCTACACGCCCCCTGCGCAGTTGCCGCCAGGCCTGCGCTTCCTCACGCCCGAGACGCTGCGCCTGCTGTTCGATTTTCCGGCCGACATGGCCCGCGTGCCTACTGAGGTGAACCGCCTGTCCAACCAGGTGCTGGTGCACACCTACGAGCAGGAATGGGGCCGGGCGCTGCCGTGACACGCCACATGACGCTGCGTCGGCGCGACTTGTTGGGTGCTGCGGGCGCGTTGGCCCTGGCGGGTTGCGGCGAAACACCCGAGATCACCGGCGGTTTTGTGGGCACCCATCCCGAGCGCGGCCATGTGCTGCGCGAGCCCACCACACGCACGCCAGACCGCACCCGCCGCACCCGCGTGCTGATCGCTGGCGGCGGTGTGGCCGGCCTGGCCGCCGCGCGCGCACTTCGGCTGGGTGGTGTGGACGACTTTGCCCTGTTGGAGCTGGAAGACCAAGCCGGCGGCAACGCCCGCGCCGGCCTCATGGACGGCCTGGCCTGCCCGCTGGGCGCGCACTACCTGCCACTGCCCGGTGACAACGCCCATGAGGTGCAAGACCTGCTGGAAGAACTCGGCCTGCGCCAGCGGGTGGCCGGCCGGTGGGTGTACGACGAACGCCACCTGTGCCACAGCCCGCAGGAGCGGCTGTTTTTTCAGGGCCAATGGCAAGAAGGCCTGCTGCCCTTGGACGGTGTGCCGCCCGACACCCTGGCGCAGTACCGCCGTTTTGCGCACCTCGTGCGCGAGGCGATGGCGCAGACGCGGTTTGCCATGCCCACGTTGCGTGCGCCCATCACACCGTTGACGCAGGCTTTGTCGGGCCAGACCTTTGCGCATTGGCTCGACCGCGAAGGGTTGACCGACCGTCACCTGCGCTGGTACCTCGATTACGCCTGCCGCGACGACTACGGTGCTGGCACCGTCGTGGTGTCGGCCTGGGCCGGTTTGCACTACTTTGCCAGCCGGCACGGCTTTCACGCGCCGGGTGAGCGCGACACCGACGCGGAGCCGGTGCTCACCTGGCCCGAAGGCAACGCCTGGCTGACGCAGCGCCTGGCCTTGTCCTGCGCCGAACGCATCCACACGGGGCGCACGGTCCTGCGCATCGAGGCGCACCCACACGGCGTGGCGGTGGATGCGCTGGACCACGCCACAGGCCACACTGAACGCTGGCTGGCCGAGCGTTGTGTGGTGGCCTTGCCGGTGTTGGTGGCGGCGCGTGTGTTGCAGAACCCGCCGGACTTTGTGCGCCAGGCCGCTCAGCGTCTGACCTATGCACCCTGGCTGGTGGCCAACCTGCGCTTGCGCGCGCCGCTGCGCGACCGCCCTGGCGCACCCCCCAGCTGGGACAACGTGTTGTTTGGGAGCGCCGGCCTGGGCTATGTGGACGCGAGCCACCAGTCGCTCAACCCACGCCGGGGCGCCACGGTGCTGACCTGGTACCTGCCGCTGGGCGACGCCGCTGCGGCGGCGCGGCGTGCCTTGCTGGACAAGCCCTGGACACACTGGCGCGACCAGGCGCTGGCCGAGTTGTCTGTGGCCCACCCCGACCTGCGTGAACCGTTGCAGCGCGTGGACATCACCCGCTACGGCCACGCCATGGCCATGCCCACGCCGGGCGCGCAGGTGGTGTGGCCCACACGCGCGGGCCGGCTGCACTTTGCGCAAAGCGACTGGTCGGGCTATTCGGTGTTTGAGGAGGCCTTCACGCGCGGGCACTTGGCGGGCGCTGCCATCGCTGGGTTCAAGGGCTGACGCTGCCGCGCTGCAACGCCTGCTGCTGCACCTGCTCTGCATCGAACAGCACCAGCAGCGATGACAACAGCTGGTGCGCCTTGGCCGAATGGTCGGCGCCCAGGTTGCACACGTAGACGTCCAGCGTGGCGCCGCGCTGCTCGGGCCAGGTGTGCACACACAGATGGGATTCGGCCAGCAGCACCGTGGCTGTCACGCCGCCGGGGCCATGTGTTGTGGCGGGGAAGGTGTGCGCGAGTTGCGCCACCGCTTGCAGGCCAGCCGTTTGCACCAATGCCACACAACGCGCCAGCAGTCGGTCCGCGTCGGTCAGCCAGGTGCCGTCGCAGCGGCAGCCGCGCAAATCGGCGGTGAGGTGCAGGCCGTCCACCGCAACCTCAGGTGGCGTACACCGTGTCCAGCGAGGCGAAGCCCTTGACCTCGATCGGGTTGCCAAAGGGGTCGCGGAAGAACATGGTCCACTGTTCGCCGGGCTGGCCGGCAAAACGCAGCTGGGGCGGCAGCACGAAGTCGGTGCCGGCGGCGCTCAGGCGGTCGGCCAGCGCCTGCCAAGTGGCTTGTTCCAGGATCAGGCCGAAGTGTGGCATGGGCACCAGCTTGTCGCCCACGTGGCCGGTGTTGGCGGTGGGGAAGGGCTGGCCCAGGTGCAGCGAGATCTGGTGGCCGAAGAAATCGAAATCCACCCAGGTGTCGGTGCTCCGGCCCTCGGTGCAGCCCAGCACACCGCCGTAAAAGCGGCGCGCGGTGTCGAGGTCGGTGACGTTGAAGGCGAAGTGGAACAGGCTGCGTGGGGTGTTCATGCGCCCAAGGATAGCGCAGCCTGTGCCGCGCTCAGCGCTGTGTCGGGTCGGCGGCCTTCTGGTCGAACTTCACGAAATACTGGCGCGCCATGGCCACCAGTTGGGCGTCGGTGGGGTGGTCGGCCGTCACCACGTCGACGATGGCTTTGTCCACCGCGTGGGCGTGGTGTTTGCAGAAGTCGCGAAACTCGATCTTGGCGTTGGCCGGGCCGGTCACCAGCACTTCGCTCACGCCTTGCAGGGCCTGGGCAACGTCTTCAAAAAAGGCCTTGTCGGCGCCCACGTGGCCGTGTTTGGGGGTGTGTTGGCTGCGTGCCTTGACGCGCTGGGCTTCAACGTGCTCGCGGTCGAACATCAACACGTGGGCTTGGGTGTGGTCGATCCAGACAACGGCGTGGAAAGTGGTCATTCAATGGGCTCCTGTTTCAACAAAAAATCGGGTCACATCTTGGGGGCGTTCACGCCGCCTTGGGCGTGTTCGGCCTTGTCCTGGCAGGCCACGCAGCGTTGAGCGGTGGGGTTGGCGTGCAGGCGGGCGGTGGCGATCGACACGCCGCAGTCCACACACAGGCCGTAGCTGCCGTCGGCGATGCGCTTGAGTGCGGCGTCGATGGCCACCAGCTCGGCGGATTCGCGTTCTTCCAGCGCGATGCTGAGGTCGCGTTCGGCATCGGCCTGCGCCCAGTCATCGCCCACGTTGTCGCGCGCTTCGGCTGCGGCTTCGGCGCGGCCAATGCGCCCGCCGCGCTGGGCGCGCAGCTGGGCCAACACATCGCTGCGCATCTGGCGCAACTGGTCGCCAAAGGTGTCGGATATCGGGGTGCTCATCGGGTCTCCTGAAGGTGTTTGCTGCTTGGGTTTCATCATGCGCCGCCGGTGCGTTGGTCGCTTTGACACACGTCAACCGCATCCGGGATAAGTCCCCCATGGTCAGCGCTTCTCGCTTGCGGTAAGCTGGCTCCACGCAGCAAACAACGCGGAGCAAGTCATGAGCGATCCCCTGGGTTTTGGCAAATACGTGCCGGGTTTCGATTTCCTGCAGAGCCTGGCCAAACAGGCCGCAGGGGGTGTGGCACAGGGGGTGCAGCAAAACCTGCCGCAAATGCCCGCGCTGGGCAACTGGATCGCGCCTACCTTCAACGTGGAGGAGCTGGACAAACGCATCGACGAACTCAAGGCGGTGCATTTCTGGCTCGATCAGAACAGCAAGGCCCTGGGCGCCACCATTCAGGCGCTGGAGGTGCAGAAGATGACGCTGGCCACTTTGAAGGGCATGAACTTCAGCCTGGGCGACGTGGCCAACGCGCTCAAGATCAAGGCGGCCGACACCGTGGCCGGTGTGGCCTCGGGTGTGGCCAGCACCGCCCACAGCGTGGCCGGCCGCACGCCTACCCAGTTTGCCGGGCTGGAAATACCGCCCAGCGCCTACCACGCGCAGGCGCCTGCGGTGCACGTCGATGCCCCGGCGCCAGAACCCGTGCCCGAACCGGAGCCGGCACCACCGCCCGCGCCGCGCAAAGCCACAGCCAAAAAACCCCATGCCCCCAGCGCGGACGCGCCGGCCATGCCCGGCGTGGTCGATCCCATGCAATGGTGGGGGGCGCTGAGCCAGCAGTTCCAGACCATCGCTGGCAACGCACTGAAAGACGCCGCCAAACAGTCGAGCCTGGACGTGACCCGCAACGTGGCCAGCGGCTTGACCGGTGAGGCCATGAAGGCAGCCACCGGCATGGCCGGCAACGTGGCCAAGACGGTGTCGGACACAGTGGGCGCTGCCGCCGCGCTGGGCAAGGCCGTCACGGGCGTGGGTGGGCGGGGCCGTGGCAACGCGCTCAAGTCTGCCGCCTGGCCGATTCCCGGCGCCGTGTCGCCCGAGCTGGACAAGCCTGCCGCCAAGAAGCCGGCCCGCAAGGCAGCCGCCAACAAGGCGCCCGCCAAAAAAGCCACGGCCAAAAAAGCCGCAGTCAAAAAGCGCCCGGGGTGACATGAAACGTTTTGCGCTGGCCCATGCCACCCACCCGCAATGGCGCATGGCCGCCGCGCTGGTGCTGGCCCAACTGCGTGCGCAACTGGCCCTGCCTGAGCATGCCGGTGCGCCCGGCCTGGCTCTGCTCTACATCACGGACCACTACGCCGAGGCCGCGCACGACATCCTCGACCACCTGAGCGCCGAGCTGCCCGAGGTGACGGATTGGGCGGGTACCGTGGGCGTGGGCATTGCCGCCACCAACGTCGAGTACTTTGACGAACCGGCCATGGCCGTGATGTTGTGCGATCTGGCGCCCGACCAGTACCGCGTGTTCAGTGGCGTGGCGCCCTTGCCCGCAGCCCATGGCGGCGCAGGCGGTTTTGTGGCCCACACCGCCTTGCTGCACGCCGACGCCCAGACGCCTGACGTGGCCGAACTGATCGCAGAAATGGCCGAGCGCACCGCCAGCGGCTATGTGTTTGGCGGCCTGGCCTCCAGCCGCAGCGACACCGTGCAGTTTGCGCTGGGCAGTGGCGGCCACCTGAGCGGGCAGGGTGCGGCCGGCGGGGTGTTCCATGGCGGGTTGAGTGGTGTGGCTTTTGGCCCTGACGTGGCGCTGGTGTCGCGGGTGACCCAAGGCGCCCACCCGGTGGGACGCACCCACCGCGTGACCGCCGCCGACCGCAACGTGGTGCTGAGCCTGGACGGTGAGCCTGCGCTGGACGTGCTCTTGAGCGCGTTGGGTGTCTCGCTGGACGAGCCGCAGGTGGCCATGACGCGGCTGCGCCAAACCCTGGTCGGGCTCACGCTGGACGAACCCCAGGGCGCAGGCATCACCCCGCAGCGCCCAGGCGCATTTGGCCCCGAAGTGCTGGTGCGTCACCTGATTGGCCTGGACCCGATGCGCCGTGGCATTGCGGTGGCCGATGTGGCACCCGTGGGCGCACAACTGAGCTTTTGTGAGCGCCACGTTGGCGCCGCACGCGCCGACCTGATCCGGGTGTGTGCCGAGGTGCGCGAGGAACTGGAGCCGGAACTGCTGAGCGTTGAGGCGGCGGCCATGGCGGGCGCGGCCGGCGCCGAAGGCCCGCAGGCGCCGCCGCGCATGCGCGGTGCGGTCTACGTGAGCTGCACCGGGCGCGGGGGGCTGCATTTTGGTGGTCCCAGCGCCGAGTTGCAGATCATCCGACGCGCGTTGGGCGACGTGCCCCTGGTGGGGTTCTTCGCCGCAGGCGAAATTGCCCACCACCGGCTCTACGGTTATACCGGCGTGCTGACGGTGTTTGCCGACACCGCCTGAGGCCACTTGAGGTGTGGCCGGCTCAGCTCTTGCGGGCCACCCAATAGGTGGCGCCCTCGGGGCCGTAGCGCTCGGTGTGGGGCGCGTCGCGGTCCAACGCAAAGGTGTCGCCGGGGCGCAGGTGCAAGGTCTTGCCGTTCACACCCAGCCACATCTCGCCGCGCGTCACCAACGCTTGCGCCACAAAGGGGTGCGAATGGGTTTCCAGCACCGTGCCGGGTGCCCAGTCGCGCTCCAGCACCTCGTCAAAACCGTGTGCCAGCCAATGGGCCTTGAATGCCTCGAAGGATTCGGTGTTCATGGCGCGATTTTGTGCCCCGCGCCTCATCCCTGCTGGCGGCGCGGGCATGGCCTTTGCATGCACAGGCGCATACTCAACGCTTTACGTTAGGAGGGCCTCAGCGACCCGCGCGCTGCGCCCACACCATGATCCGCCTCGACCTGCGCATCGAACTGAACTACGACATCGATGCCTTCGGTGCCGACTTCATTCTCAACATCCACCCCGCACTCACATCGCAACAGCGTGTGCTGAACGAAAACCTGTGGCTGAGCCAGCCGCTGGCGCCACTGCTGCAGACAGACCGCCACACCGGCAACCGCCTGCTGCGCCTGCGCGCCGGCCCTGGGCCGCTCAAGCTGGTCTACACCGCGCTGGTCGAGATCGACCACCACAGCGTGCTGCCCACCCAGTTGCCCGAGGTGCCGGTGGCGCAACTGCCACCCGAGGTGCTGGGCTACATCTACCCCAGCCGCTACTGCCAGTCGGACCGCCTGGGCCGCCTGGCCAACCAGGCTTTTGGCACCTTGTGGCAGGGACATGGCCGTGTGCTGGCGGTGCAACAGTGGGTGCAGCGCCACGTCACCTTCACCTCCAACACCACCAACGGCAACACCTCGGCGGTGGACACGCTGATCGAACAGGTGGGCGTGTGCCGCGATTTTGCGCACCTGATGATCGCGCTGCTGCGCGCGCTCAACATCCCCGCGCGCATCGCCACCGGCACCGACTACGGCGCCGATCCCGCCCTGGGCCCACCCGACTTCCACGCCTACGTGGAGGTCTATCTGGGCGGGCGCTGGTACATCTTCGACCCCTCGGGCACCGGCATCCCCATGGGTTTTGTGCGCATCGGCACCGGGCGAGATGCCGCCGATGTCGCCTTCGCCACGATTTTTGGCGGTGTCAAGACGCAGGCACCCGTCATCAGCGCCGTGCCTGTGGCCGGCAGCCCGGTGCCCATCCACAGTGCCTACGCGCTGTCCACCGATGCGGGGGTGGTGCTGCCTTGATGTGCGAGAGGCTGTGCCTGCAGATGCCTGTGATGTGCATTGCATATGCAATACATTTGAGGCATGAAAACCGCCTCACTCCCTCCCGTGCGTGTTGCGCCCGAATTCCGGCAAGAGCTAGAAGGCGTGCTGGAAGATGGCGAAACGCTGTCGCAATTTGTCGAGAGTGCGGTGCGCAGCGTGGTCGAAAAGCGCAAGCACCAGGCTGAGTTTGTGCGACGTGGCATCGCGGCCATTCAGGACACCCAGCGCACCGGCGCCGGTGTGCCGGCCGACGAGATGCTGACTCGCCTACAAACGCATTTGGATGCGGCCAAGTTGGCTCGTGCGCAGCGCGGCTGATGTCCTTTCGGGTGATTTTCAGCGAGGCGGCGGCCCGTGACTTGGAGGTGCTGTTCGATTTTGCGCTGCAGCGCGAACTTGACAGCGAAACCGGCGATTTCGACATCCCCGCCCGTGCGCTGCGAGCCATCCGGGACGGCCTCGCGCTGTTGGAGCGGTCCCCGTTCGCGTGCCGCAAGGCTGGTAGCAACCCGTTTCTGCGCGAACTCGTCATTCCATTCGGTGGGTCGGGTTATGTGGTCTTGTTCGAGATCGTGGACCAACGTCGCGTGATCGTGGGTGCTGTGCGCCATCAACGCGAGGACGATTACCACTGACGCGCCCCGTTCACTGGCTCAACTCAGCGTCATTCGCTTGTGCTCCACTGAATCGGTTTTCGGTAGACACAGTTGCGGCGCGTGACCACAAATCCGCAGTCTTCGTAGACGCGGTTCGCGCCACTGCCGTTCTGGCTGTTCACCCCCAGTGCCGACTCGGTCATGCCTGCCGCCGCCTGGGCGCGAAGGCTGCGGGAAATGAGTGCTCGCGCGAGACCTCGGCGGCGCCAGGGTTCGCCTACGCTGACGAATTCTGTCCAACCCCGTAGACGGCCGTTCCCCGCGTTCCATGTGTCGTCGATGTACGCGCGAACCTGACCCGCCACCTGGTTGGTTTGCGCATCCCAGGCCACCTGCCACAGGTGCGGCTGGAACACCTGACTCACCAGCCAGCGCTGGTAGTCGGCTTCGTCGGGTGGGCAGTAGCCCCAGTGGGTTTGGAACGCTTTCGTGTGGGCATCCCAGATGGCGTGGTGGTGTTCGGGTTGCACCGGCCGAACTTCCAGTCCATCGGGCAGGGAGAAGTCGGCAATGTCATGGAGCGAGGCGCGCTCCATGGTGAAGAAATAGCGTTCAGGCCGGTAGCCGGACTTCTCCAGCAAGGCCGCACGTGCAATTTCGCCTTGAGTGACGAACGCATGGTGGGCATGCCGCAGATGGGGGCCGTGTGCTTTTGCCATCTCACGCTGACGCGACTCCAGCCATGCGTGCAAAGCTTTACCGATGCCCTGGCGGCGCCACTGCGGTGCCACAACGGCAAATTGGGAGTACAGCTGCAGACCGTCTGCCTGTGCCCAGTGCCAGGCACGCACGTAACCGGCGATTTCGTCGCCAGCGTCAGCGATCCAAACATCTCGCTCTGGCACGCAGGTGGTGAATGCGGCGTAATCCCGCGCCACGTCTTCGACCCGTCGAAACCATCCGGTCTGGTCTGCGGCAAAACTTGCGTTGGCGCAGGCCACCATGGCCTCGAAGTCCGAAGGCCCTGCAAAGGCGCGGTACATCAGTTTATGGGCTGGGTGGTGCATCGTTCTTTCTCCCGTTTCACGCCTTCTCTGCCCATTTCAGAACGCCCACGCTGCCAACTGGTAGTAGTCGAACCCGCGGTTGCGCCCACCCAGGCATCGCGCCAGGAAGTCCTCCGTCTTGCGGTACATGGTGAGGTTGTTCGGCCAGCGCTGGTTGTTGTGGCCGTCGCCCTGGAAGGTAAAGAACTCCACTGGGCGACCCGCTTTGCGCAGGGCCTCGACCATCAGCTCGGACTGCTCCAGCCGCACGCGCACGTCGTTCACGCCATGCATGATGAGCAGCGGACGCGTCTCGGGACCGACCCTGAAAAGGGGCGATTTGGCATCCATCACACGGCGCTCGTCGGGCTTGGCTGGGTTGCCCACGTAGCGGTGCCAGCCGATGATGCCCATCTCCCAGTAGGGCGGTGCCTTCTCCAGAGACAAGGCCAGGTGAGACACGCCCACCACGCTCACAGCGCAGGCGAACACCTCGGGCGTGAAGGTGGCGCCCACCAGAGCCGAGTAGCCGCCATAACTGGCTCCATAGATGGCCACGCGCGTGGGGTCGGCAATGCCCCGCTGCACGGCCCAGCGCACGCCGTCGACCAGATCGTCGTGCATGCGGCCGGCGAACTCGCCTATCGCCTTTTCCATGAAGGCGCGGCCATAGCCGGTCGAGCCCCGGTAGTTGATCTGCAGCACCGCATAGCCTCGGTTGGCCAGAAACTGCTGCATCGACCGGCTGGCGGGACCGGCCGTCCAGCGGTCGCGCGACCAGGGGCCTCCGTGCACCAGCAGCACCAGAGGCAGTCTGTTTGGCTGCACACCTTCGGGCAGGGTGAGGTAGCCGTGCAATGGCAGGCCGTCGCGCGCGGCCAGTGTGATGGGCCGGCTGCGCGCCAACTGACCGCTGATCAGGCTCAGGCCGCTTTCCCCCAGCAGCTGGGCAGGGCCGTCGGCTGGCAGCAGGTAGCTGCGCCGGCCGCGTTCGGTGGCCACCACGGCCGTCATGGTGCGTTCGCTGTCGTCCATGCTGGTGATGGACACTTCGGCCGGCTCGCCGCCGACCAGCGCGTCCAGCCGCTCGCGCAGCGCGGCATCGAATACCTCACGGCGCGGGTAGCCGGGCATGGAATAGGCCACCAGCGGCTGGTGCGTGCGGCGGCTGATGAGGGCGTGGTCCAAATCCACGTCGTCCGTGGCGTGCACCACGGTCTCGGCCCCGTCGCTCAGGCGCAGGCGCACCAGGGCCGACTTGTCCCGCCCGCGGGAGGACATGGCCCACACCGCCTCGGCATCGTCGTCCAGCTCCAGCAGGCGCACAAAGTCGAAGCGGCTCCATTGCACTGCATCGCTCCAGCCACCGGGTGTTGTTGTATGAGGCCGTTGCAACGTGGCCTGATCGCCAGCCACCGCCACGCGAGCGCGCAGGCGGCCCCGGTGGTCCACGATCCAGGCGCTCACGTTGCCGGGGTTGGTGGCTTCCACTGTGTGCGCGCCGGTATGTGGGTTCACCCGGTGGAGGTCAAAGACCTTTTGATCACGCCGATTGGTGGCGACCATCAGGTCAGAGCTGCCCGCCACCGTCTGAACAATGTGGCTTGCGACCTTGTCGAACGGCGTCAGATCAACCCAGGCGGCGTCCGCCTGGTCCACGGCAACGGCGTGGATGTGGCTGTTCTCGTCGCCAGTGGCGTCAACGGTGGCGGCCAGGTAGCGGCTGTCGGCGGTCCAGCGAAAGCCGCGGGCGCGAATCGGGTAGGCGCGGGCATCGTCTTGGCCCATGGTGCGTACCCAGATGGCGGGGTGCGTGCCCTTTGCCCCCATCCATGCCAGGCGGGTGCCGTCGGGCGACACGCGGTAGTTCCCCGTGCCCTCCAGACTGGTCACGAAGTCGCGCACTGGAATCAGTTCGGGCAGTTGCGCTCCCGCCAGGGCTGGATGTGTGGGGCCTGTGGCGCAGCCTGACAGAACCAACAAGCTTCCCAGCGCAGCCAGCGTGATGGTGGGCAGCCAGCCCCCTCGGGATGCAACGGCGTCCCCTCGGAATATCGTGTGCGTATCGCGGTCGTTCATGCAGGCATTGTGCAAATGCCTTCCTTAACGCAAGCCAAAGGCACGCACGCGGCGGCCATCACCAACCGCAGGCGCCGCGCCACAATAGGCCTCACCATGCACATCCTGTTGATCGAAGACGACCTGGACCTGGGGCGGGCGTTGCAGTCTGCGTTGAAGGTGGAGGGCCTGACCAGCGAATGGTTGCGCCGCGCCGTGGACGCGCCGGCTTCTGTGGATGCCACGATGGTGGACTGTGTGCTGCTGGACCTGAGCTTGCCCGACGGCAGCGGGTTCGAGTTGCTCGCCCGCTGGCGTGCGCAGGGCGCGCAGGTGCCCATCATTCTGGTCACCGCTCGCTCGGCGGTGGAGGACCGATTGGCGGGACTCGACGGTGGGGCGGATGATTTTGTGGTCAAGCCATTCGCCATGGCCGAATTGATGTCGCGCATTCGCGCCGTGCTGCGGCGCAGTGCCCGTCAGGCCAGCGAGCGCTGGGCAGTGGGTGAGTTGGTGATCGAACCCCGACGGCACCAGGTGCGTCGTGGCGGTGTGGCGCTGGATCTGTCTCCGCGCGAGTTCCAGTTGCTGCTGGAGCTGGCACGCGAGCCCGGTTCCGTGGTGCCCAAGGGCGTGCTGGCGCAGCGGTTGGACCCGCTGGGCGATCCCGTGGATTTCGGCGCGATCGAGGTGCACGTGTCCAATCTGCGGCGCAAGATCGGAGCAGAGTGGATCCGAACGGTGCGTGGCGTGGGCTACCTGCTGCAAGCATGAACACGAACGTGACGCCAGCGCCTTCCCGGTCGAGCCGGCTGCGTGTGTTGTGGTCGCGTCTGGCCGAGCCGACCTTGGTGCGCCGCAGCGTGGCCTCCGTCATGGTGGCCTTCGTGCTGGTGTGGGCTGTGCTGTTGGGTTACAACTACCATAGGTACAAGCAGGCCATCACCTACGATCCCGGCTTGCTCAAGTACGGTGACGCCGTGCTGGCGTCGCTGGCTGGCATGACTGACGCGGCACATGCGGCCGCGGCGCTCGCTTCCACCGACCACTGGACCAATGTGCGCCGCCGCCAGAGTGGGCTGCTGCCCGGCACGCTTCTGCACGAGCTGCAGGACCGTGCGTCGGGCAGAACGCTTTATGCCGCCAGTGGCCTGCAGGACAAGCAACTGCCACCGGCCACCGTCGGCCCCGATTCAGGTCTTGTCGAAGCGACGGTTCAGGGGCGGCCCTATCGCATCTACACCGGGCAAAACGGGCGCTGGGTGCTGCGTATCCTGGAGCCCAAGCGCGCCGATGCCGACTACTTGCTCTACAACGGACGTTACTTGCTTCCCTACCTTTTGCTGGCCTCGCCGTTCGTGCTGCTGCCCGTGTGGCTGTCGGTACGCAACGGGCTGCGGCCGTTGCAACAACTGGCTGACCGCATCGCTCAACGAAGTGGCGACGAGCTGCAGCCTGTGGGTTTCAATGCCCGACACCGCGAACTCAAACCGCTGGAGCAGTCGTTGGATGCCATGCTGGCCCAGCTGCGCCAGAAGGTCGAGCGCGAACGTGCCTTTGTGCAGGACGCAGCTCACGAAATCCGCACCCCATTGGCCGTGATCAGCGCACAGGTGCATGTGATGGCTCGCGCTTCAAGCGAGCAAGAGCGCACCCGGGCGCAGGCACACATGGAGGAGGCCATTGCCCGTACTTCGCATTTGACACAGCAACTGCTGGACCTCGCTGCCCTTGATGAAGCACAGCGCCCTGTTCCTCGCCATCTGGACCTTGCTCAGTGGCTGCGGACCGCCATGGCGCACGCTGCACCCCGGGCCATGGCACGGTGGGTCGAGCTGTCATTGGATGCGCCTGACAAGCTGCCGGCCAGGCTGGACCTGTTCGCGTGGGAGTCTATCGTGCACAACCTCATCGACAACGCCCTGCGCTACGTCCAAGAGGGAGGTAACGTGTCTGTCGGACTGAAGCAGGAAGACGGTCAACTCCGTTTGGTGATTCAGGACGATGGCCCCGGGATTGCCCCGGCCGAGCACCAGCGCATCTTCGAGCGCTTCTATCGCGGCGTGGGTCATTCCGCCAATGGGTCGGGCCTCGGCTTGGCCATTGTTCGGCAGGCAGCCTGGCGGATGGGTGGCCAGGTACAGGTGGGCCCCGGCCTGGGTGGGTCGGGTGGCCCGGGGGTCGGGTTTTTCGTGAGCTTGCCGCTCGATCGCATGATTGAATTGACGGCATGAATGGTTCCAGAGTGGGTTTCACGTACCATGGTTTCAATGAAGAATCTGCTGGAACGCTTCCACCACCTGCCCGAGCACACGTTCGCGGCCGTTGACACGGTGGTGCGCGAAGGTGGCCCGTCGGGGGCATCTGGATCTTGGGAAGTGGTGCGCTGCAGGTGCGCAAGGGCTGCGAGCTGGTCAATGCGGTCAACCGCCCGGGCGCCATGATTGGCGAGGTCTCGGTGTTGCTGAACAAGGCCTACGACGCCACCGTCGAGGCCACGGCCCCCAGTGTGCTGCGCCACGCCGCCGACCGCCAGGCCTTTCTCGCCATCGACCCCGAGATCAGCCGCCTGGTGGCCGTGGACCTGGCCGAGCTGCTTAATTTTGTGTCCAGCTATCTGTCTGACCTCAAGCACCAGTATGGCGACGCGCCGGGTCTGGCCATGGTGTCGGACGTGCTCAAGCAACTGGCGCTGCGCCAGGCGCCCCTGGCCCGCCCCGGATCCGCGCGCGACCCCGATCCGGATTCCTGACTCAGAACACCGTGCGTGGCGGTCGGGCCGTGTCGTACAGGCGCAGGGTTTCCATGCCCATCATGGACTTCCAGACGGCGTCTCCCGCACCCAGGTCGATTTCGATGTGTGCCGGCACTGGCCCAATCTGGCGCCCGGCGTTGAACACCAGGTCTGGCTCGGGCGGTCGGCCCAGGCGCCGTTGGGCTTGAAGGGCGATTCGTGCACGTGGCCGGTGAGCACCATGTTAGGCCGGTGCTGGGCGATCCAGCCGCCGATGTCCGCATTACCATAGTCGCGGCGACCCGTCCAGCAGGTGGGCGAGCCCAGCGGTGGCCAGTGGTAGATCCACACCCAGCGTGCGCCTCGGTCTGCCACAGCGCGGCCTGCTCGCCCTGCGCATTGGGCCCCGTCAGGTCGTGGTTGCCCGAGCTGATCACTACCCGCCCGAGCGCCTGCAGCAGCGAGAGGTAGCGTCGGATGACCACCGACTGGGTGTCCAGCGCCACCGCTGAACTGATGCCCAGCTGGTCCCCAGCCAGCACACCAGATCAAAAGCCGGCGCAACCCGAACCACCCAGTCGAGTTGCGGCAGGGTGTAGTGCAGATCGGAGACGAGCAGGATGCGCACGGTGCGGGTGGGTCTGGCCTGAGCGGGTGTGCTGGAGGCTCACCAGAATGCCGTCAAAGCGGTAATCGGGTGTCGTCGGGGCTGTCGATTTCTCTCGTCATCCGCCCCACACTCAACTTGAGCCCCAACATGCCAAAGATGCGGTTCATGGTCTGCACACTGCCGTCGCTGCGTTCCTGTTCGATGTCCTGGAGGGTACGGTAGGCGACGCCAGAGAGCTTGGCCATTTCGGCGGTGGTCAGGCGCATGGTTTTTTTGAGGTGGCGCACGGCCTGTGGCAACGACCATTCGGGGTGGGCCAGCACGTCTTCGATGGCTTGTTGGCGCAGGGCCAATTGGTCTGCCACCGGAATGGGGTTGAAGCGTTTGTCCATGGTTTTCAGCTCAGCGCGGCCAGTTCTTGTGCACGGGCCAGAATGCCTGGGCGCAGGTGCTGGAGCAGCCCAGGCTCCAAACCCATGGTTTCACCTTCTGCGGCGATGCGCTCCAGTGTGGGCACCATGGTTTTCAGGCCTTGAACCAGTGGCTTGCGCTGCACCAACTCCGGGCCTTTTCTGCGCTGTTCTTTGTGCACTTGCGCGCTCAGTTCGCAGACGCGGTCGAGCACGCGGCGCCAGTCGGGCTGGCCACCATCGTTGCCTTCCCAGCGGATGCGCCGCGCGATGCCGTCGGAGTGCAGGTACATGGGCGCAAAGTCGAACAGCGGCGTCAGCGCGATTTGGCCCTTGAAGTCTCGTTGGATGGCGGTGTTGCGGGCATGGTTGTCTTTGTTGCCCAAGGCCAGGTTGGCCACGTCGCGTTTGAGGTACTCCAGCACCTCGGTTTGTGGGTTTGTGCAGTGCCGCAGGAGGGCCAGGCACACCTGGTCGTGGCTGGGCACCCCATCAAAGCCGGGCAGGCCGGTCAGGGTGGCGATGCTTTCCTGCGCCAGGCGTGTCACCCCACCGGGGTGTACCTGCCGGTCAAACCGGGGGATGAACAGTGCGCGCTGGCGCAGCGTCAGGGGCGCGTGCACGCGCAGGCCCAGTTGTCGGGCAGCGGCCATGTAGGGCGCTTCGTGCCGCAGGATGCTGGCGAGCTGTGGGTCGGTGCCGCGTCCAAACTTGACGATCAGGTGTTCGACCGCGCGCTCGTCTGGCAGGGTGTGGTCCAGGTAGAGCAGGCCGTCGTCGGCCCGTGTGAGCAGCACCTTGGGCCATTCGCCCTGCACGCCCGACGAGCCGGCGACAAACAGACCGTGTGAGGCCAGGTGCTCGGCGAAGTGGTCGCCGCGTTGCGCCACCTCGTCGTCGGTGAAGCCACGCGTTGCACCCGCGTTGGCGTTGAGCCAGTCGGCCGCTTCCTTGACCCGCAGGTGACCTATGGGGTTGCCGGCGCCGGCCTGGAGCAAGGGCCCGTCGGCCACCAGACCGGCGCTGGCCGGCAGGCCGATGCGTTGCAACAGCTCTTGCCGGCCAAAGCCTTGCGGCAGCATGTCGATGAGAAACATCGGCCAGTGCGCCGCCTGCAGTGGTTGGAGGCCAACAGGCCATGCGGCGCAAAGTGCGTGTGCGTCGGTGGTGCCAGCGTGCTCAACCGCCCATTCGACCGCATACCCCGAGTAGGTGTGGGCCCGCCAACCGTCGTTCTCGGACCCATGCAGGTGCACGCTGGCAGCGTCGTGCCAGGCACCGTTTGCAAACAGCTGTACCGTGCATGTGCGTTGCATACGCACGAAATTTTAGCTAAATCAAGCCGAAATTCGACTTTTTCTGCGCAGTTTTTCGTGTAAATGAGGGTGGGGCGGATCAGGCTGCCGCCCGCCCCAGCGCCCGCATCACCTCGCGCAGCGGCATGCCGTAGCTGCTGGCGAAGTCGGCTTCGCTCAAACCGCTGGCGCTGAACGCGCGGCGCAGGGCTTCGTCGCGTGCTTGGCGACTGGCCACTTCGGCCAGGGCTTCGAGGGTCAGCGCGTTGACTTGCTCGTCGCGGCCCAGCACCTTTTCGGCATAGGCCTCGCGGCTCAGGCCTGATTGCTCGAAGGCCTGTTCCACACGCTGGCGGAACTTGGGGCTCAGGTCTTCGGCCGTGCGCGTCTGGCGGCGGCGGAACACCTCCACCAGCGCGTGGTGTACCTGTTCGGGCAGCAGCGCTTCCACCGGTTGGCCGCTCAGGTCGTGGCGTTGTGCGCCGCTGGCCACGGCTGAGAGGTAGCGGGTGGAGCGCGTATGCAGCGCCAGCGCAGCCTTCAGGCCTTCTTTGTCCAGCACTTCGGGCTGGGCGTCCAGCAGGTCCTGGAAGATGCCGCGCTTGAGCGGGCGCAGCACCTCGCCAAACAAGGCGGGGTAAAGCTCGGCCAGTTGGGCCAGCACAGGGTGCAGCGGCTTGGGCGGTGTCGCTTCGCGGGCTGGGCGGGCGCCCGAGGGGCGGCGGCGATTGCCAGGGGCGGTGCGATGGTGGGTCGGCGGTGCCGGGGAGTCGGTGTGTTGCATGGGGGACGGGCCGTCGAACGGGGTGTCAAGGGGGTCGATTGTGACCGTTTTGCGGGCGGGGCTTTACGCGGATCGTTCGTCGCGCCACAGCGGACGCAGGGCCCACAGCCTCAGTGCCGGGCCGATGGCCAGGCCAGTGAGCAGCCAGTGCAGGGGCCAGGTCCGAGTGAGTTCGACGAACATGTGGGTGGGTGCTGCGCGCCGTGCGTTATTTCCGAAGCTGGGCGAAGGCCTCGAACTCCCATCGGCGCATGGCCAGCACCAGGGTGTAGCCTTCCCGCTCCTTGGCGGCGAGTTTCTGATCGGTTTGGTGCTGCTGGGCAAAGTCCTGCGCCACGCGCTGCAGGCGTTCCAGAAACACAGGCGCCAAGGCGCGGCTGATGGAGCCGTGCACCAGCATCACGCCTTCGCCGTCGGCATCGAAACCCCCGGCGAAGTAGTCCAGCACGGCGTGGTCGCGGAAGTAGTTCATCACCGGCCCGTGCGGGCGCCAACGGAAGGTTTTGGCCAGCTTGAGGCGGTAGCGGTTGAGCGGGCGCAGCTCGATGATGCCGATGCGGTCCAACTGCGCGAGGTACTTCACGCATTCGGGCTCGCTCAGGCGGTAGGCGGCGGTCATTTGCTCCAGCGTCCATTGGCTGAGCACACAGATGGCCACCAGCAGCAGTTTTTTATCGGCCACCACGGCACGTTCCTGCTCGGCGGTCATCTCCTTGAGCAGCGGTTGTGTGTCGGCCACGCGCCGCGCCAACTCGGCGAAGTCCAGCTTGAGGGCGCGGCAAATGTCGTCCACCCTGGACAAGGACATGTCGCCTTTGGCCAGCATGCGCTTGACGCTCGACTCAGCCATGCCCATGGCCTGGGCCAGGTCGGCGTAGGTCATCTGAGCGGCTTTCAGTTCCTTCTTGACGGCGGTGACGAGATCGAGGGTGGTGCTCATGGTGACATGGTATCGATAACCGATACCGTCGGCGCACTCTGGCGGCGATCTGATGGTTGTTGCATGCGCCTTGTGTGGCCCCCTCTACAGTGCGTCGCATCCCATTTTTCAAGAGGTCCACGATGCTGCCGGTCATCCTTGTCACATTTGTTTTTTGCATTGTTATTGAACGGTTGCGTCCGGGCTGGCGTTTGCCGCGCGTGCCCACTTGGCCGTTGCGCGTGCTCGCGATGAATGCGTGTCAGTTGGGGGTTGTGCTGCTCGCTGGGGTGAGTTGGGAGCGCTGGCTTTCGGGCGCCTCGCTGTTTCGCCTGTCGGACCATGTGTCGCCTGCGGCGGGTGGCCTGATCGCCTACTTCATTGCCACCTTCATTTTCTACTGGTGGCATCGCGTGCGTCATACCAACGACACGCTCTGGCGGCTGTTCCACCAGATCCATCACAGCCCCCAGCGGCTGGAGGTGATCACGTCCTTCTACAAGCACCCGGCTGAAATGGTGGTCAATTCCCTCATCGGGAGCCTGTTGGTTTTTGCCACGCTGGGCCTGTCGGCAGAGGCCGGTGCGGTGTACACGCTGTGCACGGCATTGGGTGAATTTTTCTACCACACCAACCTCAAGACACCACGTTGGGTGGGGTTTGTCTTCCAGCGTCCCGAAATGCACCGCATTCATCACCAGCACGATCGGCACAAGAACAACTACGGCGACATCACCTGGTGGGACATGCTGTTTGGCACGTACGAGAACCCGAGCGAATGGACTCACAGCTGTGGATTTGATGCCGCCCGGGAGGAGCGCCTGTGGGACATGTTGTGCTGGCGCGATGTGCACGCCGAGCCTGCACGGGCGGTGCAGCACAATCGCGAAAACCATTCCCAGTGAAACCCGGGACGAACAGGAGGAGCGCAGAGATGTCAAGCCAAGTTGCGGCAACCACGGCGGATCGCACGCCACCCAGCCACACCAACCAGTTCGCCTTGCTCGCGCAGCGCCGTTTCGGCCCCTTCTTCTGGGTGCAATTTTTGGGCGCCGGCAACGACAATGTGTTCAAGTTCGCCTTCACGGTTCTGGTCACCTACCAAGTGCAGTTGCAGTGGCTGCCTCCCGCCCTGGCAGGGCTGGTGATCGGGGCATTGTTCATCCTCCCTTTTCTGCTGTTTTCGGCCACCAGCGGGCAACTGGCCGACAAGTACCCCAAAGAGGTGCTGATCCGCTTTGTTAAGAACCTGGAGATCGCCATCATGTTGCTGGCCGGCTGGGGCTTTGTACAGCAGCACGTGCCGGTGTTGTTGATGTGCGTGTTCCTCATGGGCGCGCACAGCACGCTGTTCGGGCCAGTGAAGTTTGCCTACCTGCCGCAGCACCTCACCGAGCGCGAACTCACGGGTGGCAATGGCATGGTGGAAATGGGCACCTTCGTGGCCATCCTGCTGGGCAATGTGGCCGGTGGCTTGTTGATCGCCCTGCCGCTGGTGGGACCCGCGTATGTGGCCGCCGCGTGCCTGGGGCTGGCGGTGCTGGGGCGCGTGCTGGCCCAGGCGGTGCCTGTCTCTCCAGCCACCGACCCCGCGTTGCAGATCAATTGGAACCCGTTCACCGAAACCAGGCGCAACCTCAAGCTCGCGCATGCCAACGTGGTGGTGTTTCGATCCCTGCTTGGCATCAGCTGGATGTGGTTCTTTGGGGCGGTGTTTCTGGCCAACTTCCCTGCCTTTGCCCGAGACGTGCTGCACGGCAACGAGCAGGTGGCGTCGTTGCTGCTCGTGGTGTTTTCCATTGGCATTGGCGCGGGCGCGCTGATGTGCGAAGTGCTCAGCCGGCGTCATGTGGAAATCGGGCTGGTGCCCTTGGGCGCCTTCGGCATGACGGTGTTTTCGGTGGATCTGTATTTCGCCTCGCGTGGACTGCCGCCCACCGGCGCGGCGTTCACGCTCGGGTCGTTTCTGGCGCAGGCTGCCCACTGGCGCATTCTGGCCGATCTGGCGTTGCTGTCGCTGTTTGCTGGCATCTACAGCGTGCCCATGTACGCGTTGATCCAGATGCGCAGCCAGCCCACCCACCGCGCCCGCATCATTGCCGCCAACAACATCCTCAACGCCCTGTTCATGATCGCCAGCTCGCTGCTGGCGGGGGCTTTGCTTGGGGCTGGTTTCAGCATCAGCGAGCTGTTCCTGTTCATTGGCATCGCGAACGCCGTGGTGGCTTTCTACATCTTCATGCTGGTGCCTGAATACCTGCTGCGTTTTGTGGCCTGGCTGGCATCGCGCCTGGTCTACCGTTTTCGGGTGCAGGGCGATCTGCACATTCCCACCGAAGGCGCTGCGGTGCTCGCCTGCAACCATGTGAGCTACGTGGACGCCGTGTTGCTCATGGCCGCCAGCCCCCGGCCCATCCGCTTTCTGATGGACCACCGGATTTTCAAGGTGCCGGTGCTGGGCTGGCTGTTCCGCTTGGCCAAGGCGATTCCGGTGGCGCCGCAAAAGGACGACGCTGCCGCCTACGAAGCGGCTTTCGAGGCGGCCGCCCAGGTGCTGCGAGAAGGCGATCTGCTGGGCATCTTTCCCGAAGGTGGCATCACCCAGAACGGCGAGCTTCAGCCCTTCAAAGGGGGCATTGCCAAGATACTGTCGCGGGCCCAGCAGGAGGGCGAGTCGGTGGCGGTGGTGCCCATGGCGCTGACCAACCTGTGGGGGTCTTACTTCAGCCGCGTGGAAGTCCGCAACGGTGACCGGGTGGCGATGGTGCGCCCATTTCGCCGTGGCGTGTTCAGCCGAGTGGGCCTGAATGTGGGACAAGCGATCGCAGCAAAAAGTGTCACTTTGGAAGGCTTGCGGGAGCAGGTTGCGGGACTGGCGCGCTAGGCCCCGTACCAGAGCTTTGCAAAACTGGGGGTAAGCAGTTGCCGGCGTCTCTCATGCCGCCGTGTTGACCCTTCGCCAAAAGACACCTTCGGCGGACTTGGCGGTTGTTCAGCTGCGTCAGTGGTATCTCTGAACGGTGCGTTGGGTGGCGTTTTGGGCTACTTTGCTCGTTGCTGGGGATTGCTTTTGCCCGAATCACTCAACATCGTGCCACCAGCATGTGCTGGGGCATGAAAGTGAATATGCGTTTGTTGTCCCTCTATCGTTCTTCTATCCCACGCGCCGTGTCCGCCCTGGGGCTGGTGTCGATCACCGTCGCGCTGACCGGTTGTTATGTGGTGCCAATTGACACGCGCACAGGGCAGCCCGCCTCTTTGCCCAGCAGCGCGCCGGCGGCAGCGCCTGCTCCGGCAGTGCCATTGATTTTTCCAGCGCGGCTTTACCCTGCCAACGAACTGGCCAGCGGCTACGGGCTCGTCCACGCCACGGTCAGCAACGATTTGAAAGGGCGGGGCACTTTCAACGCCGCCATCGCAGGTGAGAGTTTTGTCGGCGAGGCCACGCGAAGGGCTGGGTCCAACCGAGACGGCGTGGCCAATGGCGCGGGCAACCGGGGCGCCTACCTGAGCTGTCAGTACACGATGAACTCAGCCACCCAAGGCACTGGCACCTGCCGCCTGAACAACGGCGCGGAGTTCACCATGCACGTGGGCAATTGAGCCTGCGCGAGGTGATCCAGTGCCCGCCAGTGGCTTGATCCACCGACGGCGTCGGTGGATTCGGTAGGCTGGCCCGCAACGGCGCTGTGCACGGGGCCGCCATGGCCCCAACCAATTTGATCTGGAGGAAACAAGATGAGCAAAACCCTGCGTCTGTCTGAAAAATGGTTCCACCGCGGCTTGTGGCTGGTCGCGTTCCTGTTTGCGTGGTTTTTGGTGGGCCTGGGCAGCACCGTCGTGGGCGATCTGCCGCAGGTGGAGGAGCGCCGGTCGCTGGACGACCACCTGGACCCTGCCCGCGCGCCGGTGGTGAAGAACGCGATCCTCGTTGCGCAGAAAAACGCCAAGGATGCGCAGGACGCACTGGATCAGGCACAGCTGCGCCAACAGTCAGCCGAGGCCAACAACCGCGCCGCGCGCGAAACCTTCAGCAACTGGCTGGCCACGCGCAAGGTCACGGCCCGGCAGGACCAGGATGAAGAGCTGATTGCCCGCACGAAACAACTGGACGAACTGCGCCAGGCCGAGCGCGACGCGTTGGCCCAGGTGGAGAAGCAGCAGCAGGCCGCGCTGGACGCACGTCAGGCCGCAGAGCGCGCCCAGAACGAACTGCATAGCCTGCAAGACAGCGCGCGAGCTGAGTTTCTGGGCGAGCAGCGTGCGCAGGAGCTGCGCGTGTTCGGCTACCGGCTGCTGCTCACGTTGCCGCTGCTGGCGGTGGCAGGTTGGCTGTTCGCCAAGAAGCGCAAGACCCCTTCGTGGCCTTTTGTGTGGGGGTTCATTTTTTTCGCCTTGTTTGCGTTTTTCGTGGAGCTGGTGCCCTATCTGCCCAGCTACGGTGGCTATGTGCGCTACATCGTGGGCATCGTGCTCACGGTGATCGGCGGGCGGTATGCCATACAGGCGCTGCAGCGCTATCTGGAGCAGCAGAAGCTGGCTGAAGCCCAGCCCGCCCAGGCGCGCCAGCGCGACATGGACTACGACCAGGCACAGGCCCGCATGACGAGCAGCATATGCCCGGGCTGCGAGCGCACGGTGGACATGAAAGACGGCAAAACCGACTTCTGCCCACACTGTGGTCTGTGCCTGTTTGACCGCTGTGGTCACTGCAGCACACGCAAGAACGCGTTTGCTCGTTACTGTTTTTCGTGCGGTACCTTGTCCGAGGCGCCTGTCGCGGCGCGGGGCGTGTTGTCGACTGAGGATGCCAGCGCGGTTTGAGTGCGCCGGTTCGCAGCCCTCATTCAGCGGATACGAGGGGCTCTTCTGGGTGGGCGCGGTTGAACTGCGCCACATCGCGGATGTTCTTCTGCACCGCCACGGCGCCAAACAGCGCGAGCAGGAAGGCCATGGCGTAGAACCCCTTTTCGCTGGCGGCCAGCGTGGCGTTCCACAGCCCCACTGTCAGCAACAACAACGCAAGGGCCAGCGAAACCCAGCACAGGCCGTAGTAGATGCCGGTGACGGGGATGCCTTCGATGCGGTCGCGCACAGACTTTTGCAGCGACACCGCCGAGAACAGGCCATACATCAGCAAGGTGAAGTAGTAGCCTTTTTCGTTGAGCAACATCCGCGCATTCCACAGACCCGTGAGGTACACCACCGCGCCCACCAGCAGGGCGGCCCAGGAGGCCCCGATGAAAGCCCCGGTGGGGCGTTGGGCAACGTAAGCGGGTGCGGGCATGGATTTTTCCTCCTGATTTTTTTGAACGATGCGGGACTTTAGCGGATGCCAGCGCCCACCCACCGTGGCCACGCGCACTGGCACGTCGAGCGATGGTCCACAAAAGAGCGCTGTTTCCATGTGTGTCGGAAACAGACGCTCATCGGACCCGCCAAGTCAGTCCTCTGCGGCGGAAGCCAGTGCGGGTTCGCTCTGCGCCGGCTCGAACTTGAGGTGGCCCACATATTGCAGCGTCTGTTGGGTTCGCACCGAGGGCACATCGCCCTCGCGCATGTGCAGCAGGTCGGCGGGGTTGACCAGCAGCGGGTCCACCGTGGTCAGCGGCAATTGGGCCTGCTGGTAGGCGGCCAGCACAAACTGGGAGCAAAAAAACCGGTCGTTGCGCGCGGCCCCCAATTGCACCGCGGCGAGACCGCGCAGACAGAAATCACGCACCAGTCCTGGCAGGATGGGCAGCTCGCAGTACTGGCGTTGCAGCGTGAAGGGGGCCTGCAGCACGATGCCGAGGGTGTTGTACTTTTTACCTTCTTGGGCTTGGGCAAACCCGCGCATGGCTTGCGCGTGCTCTGGGCGCAAACCAGGGTGACGGAAGGCGACGATGGTCGATTCGTCGGCCATGAACGCACCAATGGGTCGTATGCGAACACCCGAGCCCACGGCTTCGGCGATTTGGCCATCACCCAGGTAGAGGGCCGCATGGCTCACGGGCGCCAGCGTCAGCAGCCGGATGCCAACCGACACCAGCCCGGCCGTGTTGGACAGGACCATATCGCCCGCCTGCAGTTCGGTGGGGGCAATGTGCTGGCCACCATTGGCGGGTGTGAGCAGCAAGCGTTTTTGCAGTTGCACCGGGGACTGGCCCTGGGCAAGGGCCCCGGGATCGAAGCGGCTGGCGCAGCCCGCCAGCGCCACAAGCACCAACGCCATCAGCGTGGCGGCGCTTTTTGAATACATGTTGTTGTCTCCCTGCCCTCGAAACTCAGATGCCGCGCGCGCGCTCCGCCTTGAAGCGCGCGCGGAAGGCGCTGAACTGGCCCGCATCCAGCGCCTCGCGCACCTCGCGCATGAGGTTGAGGTAGTAGTGCAGGTTGTGGATGGTGGTCAGCATGGGGCCGAGCATTTCGCCGCAGCGGTCCAGGTGGTGCAGGTAGGCGCGGCTGAAGCCGTCACGCCCGCCGTCGTTCCACGGCACGCCGCTGCCACCGGCGCAGGCGTGGCAGGTGCAGCTGGGGTCCAGCGGCTGCGGGTCGGCCTTGTGGCGGGCGTTGCGGATTTTCAGATCGCCGTGGCGGGTGAAGATGGTGCCGTTGCGTGCGTTGCGGGTGGGCATCACGCAGTCGAACATGTCGACGCCGCAGGCCACGCCCTCGACCAAATCCTCCGGCGTGCCCACGCCCATCAGGTAGCGCGGCTTGTGGGCCGGCAGCCGGTGTGGCGTGTGGGCCATGATTTGCAGCATCTGCTCTTTGGGCTCGCCCACGCTCACGCCGCCAATGGCGTAGCCGGGGAAGTCCATCTCCACCAGCGCGTCCAGCGATTCCTGGCGCAGGTTTTCGAACATGCCACCCTGCACGATGCCGAACAGCGCGTTGGGGTTGCCCAGGCGCTCGAACTCGGCCTTGGAGCGCACGGCCCAGCGCCGGCTCATCTCCATGCTCTTGCGCGCCTCGGCCTCGGTGGTGAGGTGGCCCTTGGTCTCGTAGGGCGTGCACTCATCGAGCTGCATCACGATGTCGCTGTTGAGGATGGTCTGGATCTGCATGCTGACCTCGGGCGACATGAACAGCTTGTCGCCGTTCACGGGCGAGGCAAAGTGCACGCCTTCCTCGGTGATCTTGCGCATGGCGCCCAGGCTCCAGACCTGGAAGCCGCCCGAGTCAGTGAGGATGGGCTTGTTCCATTGCTCGAACTGGTGCAGCCCGCCAAAGCCTTTCATGATGTCCAGGCCGGGGCGCATCCACAGGTGGAAGGTGTTGCCCAGGATGATTTGTGCGCCCATCTCGTGCAGGCTGCGCGGCATGACGCCTTTGACCGTGCCATAGGTGCCCACGGGCATGAAGATGGGCGTTTGCACCACGCCGTGGTTGAGCGTGAGGGTGCCTCGGCGGGCGTGGCCCTCGGTCTTGTGAACTTGGAACTGGAGCATGGTGTCGATTGTCCACCATGGCCCGCTCACGGTGGGGTCAGCGGGCCGGGTGGTCGGCGAACAGCTGAGCCACCTGGGTGCGCAGCCACTGGTGCCCTGGATCGCGGTGCTGGTGCTCGTGCCAGAGCTGGCAGATGGTGCTGTCGGGCAACCGCAGGCGCAACGGGCGCGCGACCAGGCCGAAGGGCGCGGCCGCCCGATCCGCAAACCGCTCGGGTACGGTGGCCACCAGCTGGGTGCTGGCCAGCACATGGCCCAAGGCCACGTAGTGCGGCACGGTGAGCTGGATGTCGCGCTGCAGACCCAGTTGTGCCAACGCATCTTCCACCCGCCCGTGGCCGGTGCCTTCGGCCACCACACGCACATGCGCGGCGCGCTGGTAGGCGGCTGCGCTCAGGGTGCTGTGGCGCGCCAGCGGATGTGTGGCGTTCATCAGCGCCACATAGCGCTGGCGGAACAAGGCCTGTTGGTAGAAGCCGGCCTGAAGCTGGGGCAGCAGGCCCAAGGCCAGGTCCACCCGGCCACTGCCCATGTCGTCGCGCAGGGTGGGGGTGCCCACCGGCACACACAACAGTTTCACGCCGGGCGCCTCGCGCGCCAGGGCGTCCATGAGCACCGGCAGGAAGTAGATCTCCCCCACGTCCGTGAGGGCCAGGGTGAAGCGCCGCGTGCTGGTGCTGGGGTCGAACGAGGCGCGCACGTTGAGCGCTGCGTGCAGGGCATCCAGCGCCTGAGCCACCGGCGCCGCGAGCTGTTCCGCATACGGCGTGGGCCGCATGCCCGTTGGTGTACGCACAAACAGCTCGTCGCCCAGCAGTTGCCGCAGGCGGCGCAGCGCGTTGCTCACGGCCGGTTGGCTCAGTTGCAGCTCCTGCGCGGCACGCGACACCTGGCGGGTTTGCAGCAAGCGATGAAACACCACCAGCAGGTTGAGATCGACGTCGGCCAGTTCCATGGCTCGCATTATTTCATCGGTGAATGAGGCGTATCACCGAGATTCGATTGATGGATGTGCGTCGGCCCGCCATCATCTGCGCTGGACACCCCTTGAGGAGACACACATGACCACCCACACCGGCGCAGCCGGCCCCGACGCCCTGGCCTGGGAGCGTGAGGACAGCAGCCGCATTCCGTTTGCCGTGTACACCGACGAAGAGCGTCACCGCCGTGAGCTGGAACGGTTCTTCTACCGTGGCCACTGGTGCTACGTGGGCCTGGAGGCGGAAATTCCGAACGAAGGCGACTTCAAGCGCACGGTGGTGGGTGAGCGCTCGGTCATCATGAGCCGCGCCGCCGGGGGCGAGATCCATGTCGTCGAAAACGTCTGTGCCCACCGTGGCATGCGGTTTTGCCGCGAACGCCATGGCAACCGCAAAACCTTTGTCTGCCCCTACCACCAGTGGAGCTACGCCCCCGACGGTGAATTGCGCAACGTGCCCTTCCGCCGTGGCCTGCGCCAGGGCGACCAGCTCAACGGCGGAATGCCACCCGACTTCGACATGTCACAACATGGGCTCACCAAGCTCAAGGTGGCGCGCCGGGGTGGGGTCGTGTTCGCGTCTTTCGACCACGAGGTCGAGTCGCTGGAAGACTACATGGGGCCCACCATCCTGGGCTACTTCGACCGGCTCTTCAACGGCCGGCAGCTCACCTTGCTGGGCTACAACCGCCAACGCATCCCGGGCAACTGGAAGCTGATGCAGGAGAACATCAAAGACCCGTACCACCCCGGTTTGCTGCACACCTGGTTTGTCACCTTTGGCCTGTGGCGGGCCGACAACCAGTCGCAACTGCGCATGGATGCCCATGGACGCCATGCCGCCATGATTTCCACCCGCGGCTCTGGCGGGCAGGCCGGTGGCGAGGCGGCTCAGGTGACACAAGTGTCCAGCTTCAAGGCCCGCATGCAACTGGAAGATGCGCGCTTTCTGGACATCGTGCCGGAGCCCTGGTGGAACGGGCCCACGGCGGTGATGATGACCCTGTTTCCCAGTGTGATCTTCCAGCAGCAGGTCAACAGCGTGTCCACCCGCCACATTCAGCCCGACGGGCACGGCCATTTCGATTTTGTCTGGACCCATTTCGGCTTTGCCGACGACACACCCGAGATGACCGAGCGCCGGCTGCGCCAGGCCAACCTGTTTGGGCCCGCCGGTTTTGTGAGTGCCGACGACGGCGAGGTGATCGAGTTTTCGCAGCAAGCCTTCGACAGCAAGCCCGGGCACCGGGCCGTGGCCGAACTGGGTGGCCGCGAGGCGGGCGACACCGAGCACATGATCACCGAAACGCTGATTCGGGGCATGTACGACTACTGGCGCAAAGTGATGGAGGCATGACGGTGGCTGATTTTCTGCAACTGGACTTCGACACCCACCAGGCACTGACGCGCCTGTACGCCGACTACGCCCACGCGCTGGACAGCGCTGAGTGGGACCGATGGCCCGGCTTCTTCACCGAACGCTGCCTGTACCAAGTGCAGCCGCGCGAAAACCACGAACGGGGCTTTGCGCTGGCCACCTTGTCGTTCGACAGCCAGGCCATGCTGCGCGACCGCATTTACGCCATCCGCGAGACGCTGTTCCACGACCCCTACTACCAGCGCCACGTGGTGGGCGCCCCGGTGGTGCGCCACATCGACGCGCGAGGCCTGCATTGCGAGGCCAACTACGCGGTGTTTCGCACCAAACTCGATGGTCCCAGCACCGTGTTCAACGTGGGCCGCTACCTCGACGTGGTGGTGCGCACGCCCGAGGGCCTGCGTTTTGCCGAGCGGCGTTGCATCTTTGACAGCGAGATGATCCCCAATTCGCTGATTTACCCGATTTGACGTCGCTTTACAATTCGGTCTTGCTTTACTTTGTGGATCGCTTTACATTGAGGCGGTTCAAGGAGTTTCACCATGCAAGCCGATCTTGTGGTTTCAGACGCCGTTGTGTCCAGCAAAGGGCAGGTCACGTTGCCGGCCGCCATGCGCGCGCAATTGGGCATAGGCCCGGGTTCGCACATCCGTTTTGAGTTGCGCGGTAAGGAACTGGTGATCAAGCCCGAAGTGCCCATCAGCGCCTACCGTGGCATTCTCAAGCCCTACAACCTGGACCCTGCCGACCTGGAGATCCCCAAGGAGAAAGACCGGGAGTTTCTGTGAACGTGGTGGATTCATCGGGCTGGATCGAGTATTTGCTGGACACGCCCCGGGCCAATCTGTTCGCTGAGCCCATTGAGCAGCGCGCCGATCTTCTGGTACCCGTCATCGCGCTGTACGAAGTCCACAAAATCCTCAGCCGCAAAGTGGCACCCGACATGGTGCGCACCTGTCTGGACGTGATGCGCCTGGGCCGCGTGCTGGCGCTGACCGACGCGCGTGCGGTGGCCGCCGCCGAGGTGTCGGCACGGCACAACCTGGCCATGGCCGACGCGGTCATGTACAGCCTGGCGCTGGAGCACGGCGCCACCTTCTGGACGCAGGACATCGACTACCAGGGCCTGCCCGGTGTTCAGTGTTTTGCGAAGTCCTGACGCTCCAGCAGCATCGCGTCGCCATAACTGAAGAAGCGGTAGCCCTGCGCGATGGCGTGCCGGTACAGCGCCATGATGTGCTCGTAACCCGCAAAGGCGCTCACCAGCATCATGAGCGTGCTTTTGGGCAGGTGGAAGTTGGTCAACAGCAGGTCAATCACCTGGAAGCGGAAGCCCGGCGTGATGAAGATTTGGGTGTCGCCGTCGGCTTGGCCGAACGCGGCCCAGCTCTCCAGCGTGCGCACGGTGGTGGTGCCCACGCCCAGCACGCGGCCGCCGCGCGCGCGGCAGTCGGCAATGGCTTGCTGGGTTTCGGGCGGCACGCGGTACCACTCGGCGTGCATGGTGTGTTCGGCGATGTTTTCGGTCTTGACCGGCTGGAAGGTGCCGGCGCCCACGTGCAGCGTGACCTCGGCGGTGTGGATACCACGCGCCTTCAGCTCGGCCAGCACGCTTTCGTCGAAGTGCAGCGCCGCCGTGGGCGCGGCCACCGCGCCGGGGTGCTTGGCGAACACGGTTTGGTAACGGCGCTCGTCCTCGGCGTCGTCGCAGTGGGTGATGTAGGGCGGCAGCGGCACGTGGCCGTGCGCGGCCATCAGGGCGTGGGGTTCGCCTGAGAACTGGAAGCGGAACAGCTGGCCGTCTTCGTTGGGCCAGCGCCCCACCAGCGTGGCCGTGAAGTCGCCCACCATGTGCAGCACACCGCCCGCCAGGGGCTTTTTGCTGACCTTCATGTGGGCCACCACCTCGTGGTTCTGCAGCACACGTTCCACCAGCAGCTCCACCTTGCCGCCGGTGGACTTTTCACCAAAGAGCCGGGCCTTGACCACCTGGGTGTTGTTGAAGACGACCAGATCACCTTCGCGCAGCAGGCCGGGCAATTCGCGGAACACGCGGTCCACCGGCGTGGCGGCGCGGCCATCGAGCAGGCGCGAGGCGCTGCGTTCGGGCGCGGGGTGTTGGGCAATGAGTTCGGGGGGCAGAGCGAAATCGAAGTCGCTCAGGGAGAAAGTGCGCGTTGCAGCGGTCATGTGCTTGAGGGCCGGACAGACCCGTTCCAAGAAATTCGGGAAGGCACAATTGTCCCATGCCCGATGTGTCCACCGCCCCCAAACCCCTGTCGCCAGCCCAGAAGGCGATGCGCAAGCTGGGCCTGGTGCGCGACATCGACCTGGCCCTGCACCTGCCCCTGCGCTACGTGGACGAGACGCGCCTGCAGCGCATTGCCGATGTGCGCGATGGCGAGATGGGGCAGGTGGAGGGCACGGTGGTGCACAGCGGTGTGATGCCGGGCGCACGCCGCCAGTTCAAAGCCTTGATTGAGGACAACAGCGACACGCTGGAGCTGCGTTTTTTCACTTTCTTCCCTTCACACCAGAAGGCGCTGGCCGAAGGCAACCAGGTGCGCGTGCGTGGCGAGATGCGCGGCGGTTTTGCTGGCCGCCAGATGCTGCACCCCACGGTGATGCCTGCGGGCGGGCCGCTGCCGCAGTCGCTCACGCCCGTCTACCCCACCAGTGCCCAGCTGCCCCAGGTCTACCTGCGGCGCGCCGTCGAGCGCGGTCTGAGTCGGGCCGAATTGTCCGAGACCTTGCCACCCGAAGCCCTGCGCGACCTGCCCGGTCGCGAAACGCGTGGCTGGAACCTGCGCGAGGCCTTGCGCTACCTGCACCATCCCACGCTCGACGTGTCGATGGCGGCACTGGAGGACCAGAGCCACCCGGCCTGGCAGCGCCTCAAGGCCGAGGAACTGCTGGCCCAGCAACTCTCGCAACTCACGGCCAAGCGCGCCCGCGATGCCTTGCGCGCGCCGGCCCTGCACACCCGCCCCGGTGGCCTGCACGAAAAGCTGCTGGCCGCCTTGCCCTTTGCGTTGACCGGCGCCCAGCGCCGCGTGGGCGAGGAAATCGCCCGCGACCTGGCCCGCCGGGTGCCCATGCACCGCCTGCTGCAGGGCGACGTGGGCTCGGGCAAGACCGTGGTGTCGGCCTTGGCCGCCGCCATCGCCATCGACAGCGGCTGGCAGTGTGCGCTGATGGCGCCCACCGAAATCCTGGCCGAGCAGCACTTTGCCAAGCTGGTGGGCTGGCTGGAGCCGCTGGGCATCACCGTGGCCTGGCTCACCGGCAGCCAGAAGACCAAGCAGAAGCGCGACATGCTGGCGCAAGTGGAGAGCGGCGCCGCCCAACTGGTGGTGGGCACCCACGCGGTGATCCAGGACAAGGTGAAGTTCAAGAACCTCGCTTTGGCGGTGATCGACGAGCAGCACCGCTTTGGTGTGGCGCAGCGGCTGGCTTTGCGGGAGAAGATGAGTGAAAACGGCCAAGAGCCGCACATGCTCATGATGTCGGCCACGCCGATCCCGCGCACGCTCGCCATGAGCTACTACGCCGACCTCGACGTCTCCACCATCGACGAGTTGCCGCCCGGGCGCACGCCCATCGTCACCAAACTGCTCAGCGACAGCCGGCGCGACGAGCTGATCGAACGCATCGGCGCGCAACTGGCCCAGGGCCGGCAGGTCTATTGGGTGTGCCCGCTGATCGAGGAAAGCGAGGCGCTGGACCTGAGCAACGCCACCGCCACACACGCTGAGTTGTCTGAAGCGCTGCCGGGTGTCATGGTGGGCCTCCTGCACTCGCGCATGCCGGTGGCCGAGAAAAAGGCGGTCATGCAGTTGTTCACCGAAGGCGTGATGGGCGTGCTGGTCAGCACCACGGTGATCGAGGTGGGCGTGGACGTGCCCAACGCCTCGCTCATGGTCATCGAACACGCCGAGCGTTTTGGCCTCAGCCAGCTGCACCAGCTGCGCGGCCGCGTGGGGCGCGGCGCGGCGGCTTCGGCCTGTGTGCTGCTCTACAGCACGCCCGACGGCGGCCGCCTGGGCGAAACCGCCCGCGAACGCCTGCGCGCCATGGCCGACACCAACGACGGCTTCGAGATCGCCCGCCGCGACCTGGACATCCGTGGCCCGGGCGAGTTTTTGGGCGCCCGCCAGTCGGGCGCGCCCCTGCTGCGTTTCGCCGACCTGGCCACCGACACCCACCTGCTGGAATGGGCCCGAGCTTGGGCGCCCCGGATGCTGGACCAGCACGCCCATTTGGCGCAACGCCACACGGAACGCTGGTTGGGGGGAAAATCCGACTATCTGAAGGCATAAGCTGATAGGCGGAGACATGACACTGACCGAACTGAAGTACATCGTCGCCGTGGCGCGTGAGAAGCATTTTGGCCACGCGGCCGAGGCCTGCCATGTCTCGCAGCCCACGCTGAGTGTGGCGATCAAGAAGCTTGAAGAAGAGCTGGAGGTCAAGCTGTTCGAGCGCAATGCCAGCGAGGTGGCCGTGACGCCCTTGGGCGAAGAAATCGTGCGCCAGGCGCAGACCGTGCTGGAGCAGGCGGCCAGCATCAAGGAGATCGCCAAGCGCGGCAAAGACCCGCTGTCGGGCCCGCTCAAGCTGGGCGTGATCTACACCATCGGCCCCTATTTGTTGCCCGATCTGGTGCGTCAGGTCATCGAGCGCTCGCCCCAAATGCCGCTGATGTTGCAGGAGAACTTCACCGTCAAGCTGCTGGAGCAGTTGCGCCTGGGCGAGATCGACGCCGCCATCCTGGCCGAGCCTTTCCCCGACACCAACCTGGCCCTGGCGCCGCTGTACGACGAGCCGTTTTACGCGGCGGTGCCGGTGTCGCACCCGCTGGCGCAAAAGGGCAGCGTGACGGCCGAAGAGCTGAAGCAGGAAACCATGCTGTTGTTGGGCAACGGCCACTGCTTCCGCGACCACGTGCTGGAGGTGTGCCCCGAATTCGCGCGTTTTTCCAACGAGGCCGAGGGCATACGCAAGAGTTTCGAGGGCTCCTCGCTGGAGACCATCAAACACATGGTGGCCGCCGGCATGGGCATCACCCTGGTGCCACGCCTGTCGGTGCCGCGTTCGGCCTTGTGCACCGACGGCGCACAGACGCAGGGCCAGGACTTTGGTGACTCGGCCTACGTGCGCTACCTGCCCTTTGCCGGTGAAGCGCCCACGCGCCGCGTGGTGCTGGCCTGGCGGCGCAGCTTCACCCGCTACGAGGCCATCGCTGCCCTGCGCAACGCCATTTATGGCTGCGAACTGCCTGGCGTCAAACGCCTTTCCTGATCAACATGCTGGACCGACTGAACCTGTACCTCGACCTGATTCGCTGGAACCGCCCCGCCGGCTGGCTGTTGTTGCTGTGGCCCACGCTGGCGGCACTGTGGGTGGCGTCCGGTGGCTTTCCGGGTTGGCATCTGCTGGCCGTGTTCACCCTGGGCACCATCCTCATGCGCAGCGCGGGCTGCTGCATCAACGACGTGGCCGACCGTGAGTTCGACAAACACGTCAAGCGCACCGCCCAGCGGCCCATCACCAGTGGCAAGGTGGGTGTAAAGGAGGCCCTGGCGGTGGGCGCGGTGTTGGCGTTGGCGGCGTTCGGGTTGGTGCTCACCACCAACGCCGTGACCATCGCCTGGTCGTTTGCGGCGCTGGCGGTCACGCTGGCCTACCCGTATGCCAAGCGGTTCGTTTCCATGCCACAGGCGGTGCTGGGCGTGGCCTTCAGCTTTGGCATCCCCATGGCGTTTGCGGCCACGCAGGGCGAGATCCCGCCGCTGGCCTGGGGCATGCTGCTGGGCAACCTGTTCTGGGTGCTGGCCTACGACACCGAATACGCCATGGTCGACCGGGACGACGACCTCAAGATCGGCATGAAGACCTCGGCCATCACCCTGGGGCGCTGGGATGTGCCTGCCATCACCGCGTTTTATGTGATCTACCTGGCGGTGTGGGCCGCGTTGCTGGCACCGCTGATGCCTTCAGCCGGCCGCTGGCTGATGTGGGCTGGCTTGGCTGTGGCCCTGGGCCAGGTGGTCTGGCACGTGTGGCTGATCAAGGACCGCAGTCGGGAAGGCTGTTTCAAGGCCTTCCGGCTCAACCACTGGCTGGGCTTGTCGGTGTTTGTGGGCGTGGCCGTGTCATCCGCCCTGGCTTGATCAGGCGCCGAACTCGTCGCCCAGTTCTTTGGCGCGCACCTGCGCCGCGTGCATGGCCGCCACAAAAGCGACCTTGATGCCCGCCGATTCCATGGACGTGAGGGCAGCAAAGGTGGTGCCGCCCTTGGAAGTGACGCGTTCGCGCAACACTTCGGGCGGTTCGTCCGAGGCGGCGGCCAGGGCAGACGCGCCGACAAAGGTGCCAATCGCCAGCTTTTGGGCGGTGGCTGCGTCCAGCCCCATGTGTATGCCCGCCTCGCGCATGGCTTCCAAGAAATAAAACACGTAGGCAGGGCCGGAGCCGGACAGGGCGGTCACGGTGTCCAGGTCACTTTCCCGCTGCAGCCACACATGGGCGCCGGTGGTGGCCACGACGGCCTCCACCTGGGCGCGGTCGCTGGCGCTGGCGCCGGGGCGGGCGTACAGGCCGGTCATGCCCTGGCCCACCAGGGCGGGGGTGTTGGGCATGGCGCGCACGATGCGCTCGGTGCCCAGCCAAGTGGCCATGCTGTCGCTGCGTATGCCGGCGGCCACGCTGAGGTGCAACGCGCGGGCGGTGTGGGGTGCAGAGGCCAAGGCGGCCTCTTTGAAGGTCTGCGGCTTGACGGCCCAGACCACCAGGCCGGCGCGCGCCAGCGCAACGCCAGGGGCCTCCAGCACGGTGATGCCCGGAAACTGCTCGCGCAGCTTGTCTCGCTGGGGGCCATAGGGCTCGACGACGTCAATCAGTGCGGCGGGCAGCCCTTGTTTGAGCAAGCCGCCGATGATGGCGCTGGCCATGTTGCCGCCGCCGATGAAGGCCAGGGGAGAGGGGGACGTTGGGGTCATGTGGTGTGTGGCGCAAGGGGTTGGAGCAGGCCGGCATTGTCGCCGCTGCACATTTTCTGCGCAGCCGCTTGACAGAGTCTTGACGCGCTGCAATAATCACAGGCTTCGTTCTGAAAAGACCGAAGTTTTCTGCCCACCGAAGCGTGTCGGGCTCGTCTGTTCTGAGTGAATGGGTGGGTGATGCGCAACGACGGGCCCAAGACTGATCGCCTGCGGCCGTGGTGGCTGCCGGGATTCAAGTTGGGACTTAAATCAAATGATTCAAACGCAATCTCGACTCGATGTTGCCGACAACACGGGTGCCAAGTCCGTGATGTGCATCAAGGTGCTGGGCGGCTCCAAGCGTCGCTACGCCAGCGTGGGCGACATCATCAAAGTGAGCATCAAAGAAGCCGCTCCGCGTGGCCGCGTCAAAAAAGGCGAGGTCTACAGCGCTGTGGTGGTGCGCACCGCCAAGGGCATCCGTCGCAGCGACGGCGCGCTCGTCAAATTCGATGGCAACGCCGCTGTGTTGCTGAACGCCAAGCTGGAGCCTATCGGCACCCGCATCTTCGGCCCGGTGACGCGCGAGCTGCGTACCGAGAAGTTCATGAAGATCGTGTCGCTGGCCCCTGAGGTCCTCTGAGGAATCGCCATGAACAAGATTCGTAAAGGTGACGAAGTCATCGTGATCGCGGGCCGCGACAAGGGCAAGCGTGGCAAGGTTGTCCTGCGCTCTGACGAAGAGCGTCTGGTGGTTGAGGGTGTGAATCTGGTCAAGAAGCACGCCAAGCCCAACCCCATGAAGGGCATCACCGGCGGCATCATCGACAAGACCATGCCCATCCACCAGTCCAACGTGGCCATTTACAACCCGGCGGCTGGCAAGGCTGACCGCGTGGGTATCAAGGTTCTGGCAGACGGCAAAAAAGTGCGCGTCTTCAAGTCCAGTGGCGAAGAGATCAAGGCGGCTTGAACATGACACGCTTTCAAGAAATCTACCGCGACAAGGTCGCGCCCTCGCTGGTCGAGAAGTTTGGTTACAAGTCGGTCATGGAAGTGCCGCGCATCACGAAGATCACCCTGAACATGGGTGTGAGCGAGGCTGTGGCTGACAAGAAAGTCATGGACAACGCTGTGGGTGACCTGACCAAGATTGCTGGTCAGAAGCCTGTGGTCACCAAGGCCCGCAAGGCCATCGCTGGTTTCAAGATCCGCGAGCAGCAAGCCATTGGCTGCATGGTGACCCTGCGTGGCGCCAAGATGTATGAATTCCTGGACCGTTTCGTCACCGTGGCCCTGCCCCGTGTGCGTGACTTCCGTGGTATCTCGGGCAAGGCGTTTGATGGCCGTGGCAACTACAACATCGGCGTCAAAGAACAGATCATCTTCCCCGAGATCGAGTACGACAAGATCGACGCCCTGCGTGGTCTGAACATCAGCATCACGACGACCGCCAAGTCCGACGACGAGTGCAAGGCACTGCTGGCTGGTTTCCGTTTCCCGTTCAAGAACTGAGGTAGCCTGTGGCAAAACAAGCTCTACTCCAGCGCGAAGTCAAGCGCGAAAAACTCGCCGCTCAGTTCGCCAAGAAATACACGGAACTCAAGGCCGTGTCCAAGGATGCCAAGCGCTCTGACGAAGAGCGCGACGCTGCCCGTCTGGCACTGCAAAAGCTGCCCCGCAACGCCAACCCGACCCGCCAGCGCAACCGCTGCGAGATCACCGGTCGTCCGCGTGGCACCTTCTCTCAATTCGGTCTGGGTCGCATGAAGATCCGCGAGATGGCGTTTGCGGGTGAAATCCCGGGCGTCACCAAGGCCAGCTGGTAAGCCCTAGGAGAACATCAAATGAGCATGAGTGATCCTATCGCCGATATGCTGACCCGCATCCGCAACGCCCAGATGGTGGCGAAGGAAGCGGTGGTCATGCCCGCCTCGAAAGTCAAGGCCGCCATTGCGCAGGTCCTGAAAGACGAAGGCTACATCGATGGCTTCCAGGTCAAGACCGACGGTGGCAAGAGCGAACTGCACATCGCCCTCAAATACTACGCCGGTCGCCCGGTGATCGAGCGCATCGAGCGCGTGAGCCGCCCTGGCCTGCGTGTGTACAAGGGCCGTGATGCCATCCCTCAGGTCATGAACGGCCTGGGGGTGGCGATCGTGACGACACCCAAGGGTGTGATGACCGACCGCAAGGCCCGCGCCACTGGCGTGGGCGGCGAAGTTCTGTGTTACGTCGCCTGACGCGGGCATTGAGGAGTTTTTGAAATGTCTCGTGTAGGAAAACTGGCTGTGGCAATTCCGCAAGGCGTGGAAGTTGCCCTGAATGCCAACACAATCAGTGTCAAGGGTGCCCTGGGTGCCCTGGAAATGAACAACAGCGTTCTGGTCAAGGTCGAAAACAACGCCGGTGCGTTGTCGTTCACCCCGGTGGATGCTTCGCGTGAAGCGAACGCCATGTCCGGCACCGTGCGCCAGTTGGTCAACAACATGGTGTTGGGTGTGAGCAAGGGCTTCGAAAAGAAGCTGAGCCTGATCGGTGTGGGTTACAAAGCCCAAGCCCAAGGTGCCAAGCTCAACCTGACGGTGGGTTACTCCCACCCGGTGGTGATGGACATGCCTGCTGGTATCAAAGTCGAAACCCCGACCCCGACCGAAGTGGTGATCAAGGGCGCTGACCGTCAGCGCGTGGGTCAGATTGCTTCGGAAGTTCGCGCCGTTCGTCCGCCCGAGCCCTACAAGGGCAAAGGCATCCGCTATGTGGACGAAAAGGTCGTGATCAAGGAAACGAAGAAGAAGTAAGGACCACAGATCATGTTGACCAAAAAAGAGCAACGTCTGCGTCGGGCCCGTCAAACCCGTGTGCGCATCGCGCAGCAAGGCGCCGTGCGCCTGACCGTGAACCGCACCAACCTGCACATCTACGCCAGCGTCATTTCTGCCGACGGCTCCAAGGTGTTGGCCTCCGCATCGACCGCTGAAGCCGAAGTGCGTACCCAGCTGGGTGCCGCAGGCAAGGGTGGCAACGCCGCCGCTGCCAGCATCATCGGCAAGCGCATCGCTGAAAAGGCGAAGGCTGCTGGCGTCGAGAAAGTCGCTTTCGACCGTTCGGGCTTTGCCTACCACGGCCGAGTCAAGGCCCTGGCAGACGCCGCGCGTGAAGCCGGCCTGCAGTTCTGATCAGACGGGATAAACGAAATGGCTAAATTTACGGCTAACGTTAAGAACGAAGCGAACGACGACGGCTTGCGCGAAAAGATGATCGCGATCAACCGCGTGACCAAAGTGGTCAAGGGCGGTCGCATCCTCGGTTTCGCAGCACTGACCGTGGTCGGTGACGGCGACGGCAAAGTGGGCATGGGCAAAGGCAAGGCGCGTGAAGTGCCGGTTGCTGTCCAGAAGGCCATGGAGCAAGCCCGTCGCAACATGATCAAGGTCGCGCTGAAGAACGGCTCGCTGCACCACGCGGTGCACGGTGAGCACGGCGCTTCCAACGTCATGATGCTGCCGGCGTCCAAGGGTACCGGCATCATTGCCGGCGGCCCGATGCGCGCGGTTTTTGAAGTGCTGGGCATCACCGACGTCGTGGCCAAGAGCCATGGCTCGAGCAACCCGTACAACCTGGTGCGCGCCACGCTGGACGCACTGAAGCAATCCAATACGCCTGCCGAAGTGGCTGCCAAGCGCGGCAAGTCGGTGGAAGAGATTCTGGGTTGATTGGAGCTGACATGACCCAAAACACCAACACCGTCAAAGTCCAGCTGGTTCGCAGCCCCATCGGCTGCAAGGAATCGCACCGCGCCACCGTGCGTGGTCTGGGCCTGCGCAAACTCAACAGCACCAGCGAACTGCAGGACACGCCCGCAGTGCGCGGCATGATCAACAAGATCAGCTACCTGGTCAAAGTGCTCTAAGCAGGACTGTAGAACATGGAACTCAATACCATCAAACCGGCCGCTGGCGCCAAGCACGCCAAGCGTCGTGTGGGCCGTGGCATCGGTTCGGGCCTGGGCAAGACCGCAGGTCGTGGCCACAAGGGCCAGAAGTCGCGTGCCGGCGGCTACCACAAAGTGGGCTTCGAAGGCGGTCAAATGCCTATGCAGCGTCGCCTGCCCAAGCGTGGCTTCAAGTCGCAGCAGATCAAGTTCAACGCCGACGTCACCCTGACCGACCTGAACACCCTGGCAGCTGGTGAAGTCGACCTGGCCACCCTCAAGCAGGCTGGTCTGGTGGGCGAACTGGTGCGCAAGGTCAAGGTCGTCAAAACCGGCGAACTGACCAAGGCCCTGACGCTCAAGAGCATCAACGCCACCGCAGGCGCACGCCAGGCGATCGAAGCCGCTGGCGGCAGCCTGGCCTGACCGGCCGCAACCGCACAACGGAACGGAAACACTCTGTGGCAACCGGAGCAGCAACACTGGCCAAAACAGGCAAGTTCGGCGATCTGAAGCGCCGGCTTGTGTTCCTGTTGTTGGCCCTGGTGGTCTACCGTGTCGGCGCACACATTCCTGTGCCCGGCATCGACCCTGCACAACTTGAACAGCTGTTCAAGGGCCAGCAGGGTGGCATCCTGAGCTTGTTCAACATGTTCTCCGGTGGCGCCTTGTCGCGCTTCACGGTGTTCGCGTTGGGCATCATGCCCTACATCTCGGCTTCCATCATCATGCAGCTGATGACGTACGTGGTCCCCACGTTCGAGCAGCTCAAGAAGGAAGGCGAGGCGGGTCGCCGCAAGATCACCCAGTACACCCGTTTCGGCACGCTGGGGCTGGCCATCTTCCAGGCGCTGGGCATTGCCATGGCACTGGAAGGTCAGGCTGGCTTGGTGATCGACCCCGGTTTCGCTTTCCGCTTCACGGCGGTGGTGAGTCTGGTGGCCGGCACCATGTTCCTGATGTGGTTGGGTGAGCAGATCACCGAGCGCGGTCTGGGCAACGGCATCTCCATCCTGATTTTTGCAGGTATCGCCGCTGGCTTGCCGAGCGCGATTGGGGGCTTGCTGGAGCTGGTGCGCACCGGTGCGATGAACATCCTGGTGTCCATCCTGATCGTGGCGCTGGTGATTCTGGTGACCTACTTCGTCGTGTTCGTCGAACGTGGTCAGCGCAAGATTTTGGTGAACTACGCACGCCGTCAGGTGGGCAACAAGGTGTACGGCGGTCAATCGTCGCACCTGCCGCTCAAGCTGAACATGGCTGGTGTGATTCCGCCGATTTTTGCCTCCAGCATCATCCTGCTGCCCACCACCGTGGTGAGCTGGGTGAGCACCGGTGACGGCACGCGCTGGTTGCGCGACATCGCCTCGATGTTGTCGCCTGGCCAACCCATTTATGTGGCGTTGTACGCGGCGGCCATCATATTCTTCTGCTTCTTCTACACGGCGCTGGTCTTCAACAGCCGCGAAACCGCCGACAACCTGAAGAAGAGCGGCGCGTTCATTCCAGGCATTCGCCCGGGTGACCAAACCGCGCGTTATATCGACAAGATCCTGTTGCGGCTGACTTTGGCCGGTGCGGTGTACATCACTTTGGTGTGTTTGCTGCCCGAGTTCCTGATCCTGCAGTACCAGGTTCCGTTCTACTTTGGTGGCACCTCGCTGCTCATCATCGTGGTTGTCACCATGGACTTCATGGCCCAGGTGCAGAACTACATGATGTCCCAGCAGTACGAGTCGCTGCTCAAGAAGGCAAACTTTAAGGCGGCACCAGGAGCCTGAGCGTGGCGAAGGACGACGTGATCGAGATGCAGGGGGAGGTCGTAGAGAACCTCCCGAATGCAACCTTTCGCGTGAAGTTGGAAAACGGCCATGTTGTCCTCGGCCACATATCAGGAAAGATGCGGATGCACTACATCCGCATCCTTCCGGGCGACAAGGTGAAGGTCGAGCTGACTCCGTACGATCTGAGTCGGGCCCGCATCGTGTTTCGATCGAAGTAAGATTTTTTCGAATTTTTAGGAGAGAGCAATGAGAGTTTCGGCGTCGGTCAAGAAAATGTGCCGCAACTGCAAGATCATTCGGCGCAAGGGCGTGGTGCGGGTCATCTGCACCGATCCCCGTCACAAGCAGCGCCAGGGCTGATTGAGTTTTAGAGGACCACCATGGCACGTATTGCAGGTATCAACATTCCGCCGCACAAGCACGCCGAAATCGGCCTGACGGCGATCTTTGGCATCGGTCGCACCCGCGCTCGCAAGATTTGCGAAGCCTGCGGCATCGACTACGCCAAGAAAATCAAAGATCTGTCCGACGCAGAACTCGAAAAGGTTCGCGACCAGGTGGGTCTGTTCACGATCGAGGGTGACCTCCGCCGTGAAACCACCATGAACATCAAGCGTCTGATGGACATTGGCTGCTACCGCGGCTTCCGTCACCGCCGTGGCCTGCCGGTCCGCGGCCAGCGCACCAAGACCAACGCCCGCACCCGCAAGGGTCCGCGCAAGGCCGCGCAGTCGCTCAAGAAGTAACCGGCTCGAAGGACACATATGGCTAAGTCTCAAAACAGCGCTGCTTCCGCCCGCGTTCGCAAGAAGGTCCGCAAGAACATTGCCGACGGCATTGCACACGTGCACGCATCGTTCAACAACACCATCATCACCATCACCGACCGCCAGGGCAACGCACTGTCGTGGGCTTCGTCGGGTGGTCAGGGCTTCAAGGGTTCGCGCAAATCGACCCCCTTCGCAGCCCAGGTGGCTTCCGAAGTCGCTGGCCGCGCCGCCATCGAACAGGGCATCAAGAACCTCGACGTCGAGATCAAGGGCCCCGGTCCTGGTCGCGAGTCGTCGGTGCGTGCCCTGGGTGCTCTGGGCATCCGCATCGTGTCGATCTCCGACGTGACGCCGGTCCCGCACAACGGCTGCCGCCCCCAGAAGCGTCGTCGCATCTGATTTCTCTCTGCTCTCTCCGTCGGTTGCCAGCGGAAACGCCGGCAACCCTTTTTCATTAAGCCCACCGCCAAGCTGAATTCTCGGCATGGCTCCTGCGGCAGACCCGCAGCAGATTCAAGGACAACACCGTGGCACGTTACCTCGGCCCCAAGGCCAAACTCTCCCGCCGTGAAGGCACCGACCTGTTGCTCAAGAGCGCACGCCGCTCGATCAGCGACAAGGCCAAATTCGACAGCAAGCCTGGCCAACACGGCCGCACCTCGGGCCAGCGCACCTCCGATTTCGGCGTGCAGCTGCGCGAGAAGCAAAAGGTCAAGCGCACCTACGGCGTGCTGGAGCGCCAGTTCCGCCGCTACTTCGCTGAAGCCGATCGCCGCCGTGGCAACACCGGTGCCAACCTGCTGTTCCTGCTGGAATCGCGCCTGGACAACGTCGTTTTCCGCATGGGTTTTGCCTCTACCCGTGCCGAAGCCCGTCAGATCGTGTCGCACAAGGCGATCGAAGTGAACGGCAAGAGCGTCAACATCCCGTCGTACTCGGTCAAGGCCGGTGACGTGATCGCTGTCCGTGAAAAGTCCAAGAAGCAGGCCCGCGTGATCGAGGCACTGGAACTGGCCAAACAAATCGGCTTCCCCGCCTGGGTTGAAGTGTCGGTTGACAAGGCCGAAGGCGTCTTCAAGAAGACCCCCGACCGCGACGAATTTGCCTCCGACATCAACGAGTCGCTGGTCGTCGAACTGTACTCGCGTTAATCCCCGTTCCCGGTGGTGGCTTTGCCGCCGCCGGGGTTCTGTGCTCCATCGGCCTTATCGGTGTAACGAGCCGAGGGTATTGAAGGAAGTCTGAATGCTGAACAATTTGCTGAAACCCAAATCCATCAACGTCGAGCAGGTGGGCGTCAACCGCGCCAAAGTCACGCTGGAGCCGTTCGAGCGTGGCTATGGCCACACGCTGGGCAACGCCCTGCGCCGCGTGCTGCTGTCGTCGATGACGGGTCACGCACCGACCGAAGTCACCATCGCTGGCGTGGTGCACGAATATTCGTCCATCGACGGCGTGCAGGAAGACGTGGTCAACATCCTGCTGAACCTCAAGGGCGTGGTGTTCAAACTGCACAACCGCGACGAAGTCACGCTGAGCCTGCGCAAGGACGGCGAAGGCCTGGTCACCGCCGCCGACATCCAGACGCCCCACGACGTCGAGATCGTCAACCCCGAGCACCTGATCGCCACCCTGTCGGCCGGTGCCAAGCTGGACATGCAGATCAAGGTCGAAAAGGGCCGTGGTTACGTGCCCGGTAACTTGCGCCGTGGCGATGAAGCTTCGCGCTCCATTGGCCGCATCGTGCTGGACGCCTCCTTCTCGCCCATCAAGCGCGTGAGCTACACGGTGGAGAGCGCCCGCGTCGAGCAGCGCACCGACCTGGACAAGCTGGTCATCGAAATCGAAACCAACGGTGCCATCGGCCCCGAAGAGGCCGTGCGTGCTTCCGCCAAGATTTTGGTCGAGCAATTGGCTGTCTTCGCCCAGATTGACCCTGGCTTCATCGACGACGTGGGTGCAGGTGCTGGTCAGAGCAGCCGCTCGCAGCAGTTCGACCCCATCCTGCTGCGCCCGGTGGACGAGCTCGAACTCACTGTGCGTTCGGCCAACTGCCTCAAGGCCGAAAACATTTACTACATCGGTGACCTCATCCAGCGCACCGAAAACGAGCTGCTCAAGACCCCCAACCTGGGTCGCAAGTCGCTCAACGAAATCAAAGAAGTGCTCGCTTCGCGTGGCCTCACGCTGGGCATGAAGCTTGAGAACTGGCCACCGGCCGGCCTCGACAAGCACTGATTTAGAATACTCGGTTTCCCGTAAAAAAAGACGTCCAGCGGTACCTGATCCGGCCGCTGCAATTCAAATCGAAAGGATAAAACTATGCGTCACGGACACGGCCTCCGCAAACTCAACCGCACCAGCGAGCACCGCCTCGCCATGCTGCGCAACATGATGAACTCGCTGCTCACGCACGAAGTCATCAAGACCACGGTGCCCAAGGCGAAAGAACTGCGCCGCGTGGTTGAGCCCATGATCACCCTGGCCAAGGAACCCACGCTGGCCAACCGCCGCCTGGCTTTTGACCGCCTGCGCGACCGCGACGTGGTCGTCAAGCTCTTCAACGAACTGGGTCCTCGCTTCAAAGCGCGTCCCGGTGGCTACACCCGCATCCTGAAGATGGGTTTCCGCGTGGGCGACAACGCGCCCATGGCTTTGGTTGAATTGGTGGATCGTGCTGAAGAAAAAGCAGCCGACGCGCCCGCAGCCGAATAAATAGGTTATACTTTAAGGCTTGTCGCGCGGTGGAGCAGCCTGGTAGCTCGTTGGGCTCATAACCCAAAGGTCGCAAGTTCAAATCTTGCCCGCGCAACCAACCATTCAGGCTTCGTGCCTTCAGCAAAACGCCCACTTCATGTGGGCGTTTTGCTTTGTGCGCTCAACGCTGTGCAACTGGCCAGTGCGTCTGACTTGTGCTGCAGGCAGACGCGTCACAATCGGGCAAGCACTCACACGTCCTGACCGCCCATGGACCTCCAATGGATTGAAGACCTCATGGCGCTGGCGCGCACTGGCAGCCTGACACGGGCGGCCGCGCTGCGGCATGTGACGCACCCTGCGTTCGGGCGTCGCATACGGTCGCTGGAGGCGTGGGCCGGTGTGGCTTTGATCGAGCGCGGCAGCAAGCCCCTGCGCCTGACGCCGGCCGGTCAGCGCATGTTGTCCCAAGGCGAGGAAAGCCTGCGAGGCTTGCTGGATGTGCGCGAAGAACTGCGCACGGCAAACACCGAGCAGCAGCGCGTGCTGACGCTGGCCACCGGCCGCACCTTGGCGCGCACCTGGGTGGCCGAATGGCTGCCCACTGTTGTTGCGCTGGGCCAACCGGCCTTTGTGCGCGTGAAAACCGGCGCGCTGGCCGACACACTCAACTGGCTGGAGCACGGTGAAGCCGATTTGCTGGTCGTTTACCACCACCTGTCCATCAGCGACCGGCCGCAAGGGCGCGGGTTTTTGCAGAAAACCCTGCAACAAGACCGCCTGCTGCCGGTGGCGCGGCGCCAGATTCACCCTGGTCGAGCCGGTCCACGGCAGGTTGACAAGCCCATGCCCTACCTCGCGTATGCGCCGAGCCTCGCTTTGTCGGGGCTGGTGCGCGACCACCTCCAACACAACCCGCCACCGATGCGCCTGCAGAAGGTGCTCGAATGCGACTCGGCGGATGCGCTGCTCGAATACGCGCTCAAAGGCATGGGCGTGTGCTGGCTGCCGGGCTCGTTGGTGGGCAACGCTTGCCGCCAAGGCGCGCTGGCGCCTTGCTGGGACGAGCGCATGGAGATACCGTTCCAGGTGCGCCTGGTGCGCCCGCGTCGCCGGTTGAGCGACGTGGCAGAGGCGGTTTGGCGCGGCACGCCCAGCAGCAGCAGCGTTTGATGGGGTGCTGAATTGGCACCTGTGTGTGCCCAAACGGCACAATGGGGCGCCGCCGGATTTCGACAATGGTTGGCGTCCATTCACCCTCAAGGAGCCCCCACATGACATCCTTTCCCTTGTGTCGCGTGCTGCGACCTATGGCACTCACTGCCCTGGCGTTGAGCAGCACCGGTCAGCTTGCCTTTGCGCAGACCGACTACCCCAGCAAGCCCATCACCATTGTGGTGGGCTACCCGCCCGGCGGCAGCACCGACCTGACCGGGCGGGTGGTGGCCACCGAGCTGGGCAAAAGCCTGGGTGCCAACGTGGTGGTGGAAAACATCGGCGGCGCGGGGGGCGCCATCGGCGCGCAGAAGGTGCTGAACGCCGCACCGGATGGCTACACCTTGCTGGTGGGCGCCAACAACGAAATTGCCATCAACCGCCTGGTCTCATCGGCCGTCAAATACCAGTGGCAGGACTTCACGCCCATCGGGCTGATCGCCTCTCAGCCGATGGTCTTGGTCGCGGCGCAGAAGACCGGTGTGAAGAGCACCGACGAGTTCATCAAGCTGGCCAAGGCCAACCCGGGCCGCTACAGCTACGGCAGTTCGGGCGTGGGCACGGCCTTGCACCTGGCGGGCGAAATGATCAAAGAGCAGTCGGGCCTGTTCATGACCCACATCCCCTACCGTGGCGTGGCGCCGCTGGCCAACGATTTGTTGGGCAACAACATCGAATTTGGTGTGTTCGTGTTGTCCAGTGGCCTGCCCCACATCCGCGCAGGCAAGGTGGTGGCCCTGGGCACGACCGAAAAAAAGCGGTCTGCGGTCACGCCAGACATCCCGGCCTTGGCCGAACACCCGGCACTGAAGCACATCGACATGAGCTCGTGGTTCGCGCTCATGGGCCCGGGCAAGCTGCCGGAGCCGGTGGTGGCCAAGCTCAAGAAGGCATTGGCCGACGCGCTGCAATCCCCCGAGTTGCGCAAGAAGCTGGAGGCCTCGGGCTCCGCCATCGCGCCGCTGAACGTGGACATGCCCCGGTTCTTACGCGACGAAACCGCCAAGTACCAGAAGATTGTTGACTTCGCCAAGATCCGCGAATGAGTGCGCCGGTGTTTGAACTCCCTCCCCCGGACATCAGCGCCTGGCGTGCCGGCAACACCGGCGTCGAAGGCGTGTGGCGATTCGATTCGGGTCGCCCCGGCCGCGACGTGATGATCAGCGCCCTGGTGCACGGCAACGAGCTGTGTGGTGCCTGGGCACTCAAGGGCCTGCTGGACGCTGGCGTGCGGCCGGCGCAGGGGCGGCTCACACTGGTGTTTGCCAACCTCGCCGCCTTCGACCGTTTCGACCCGGCCAACCACGACGCTTCGCGCTTCGTGGACGAAGACCTCAACCGCCAGTGGTCCGTCGAACGCATGGGTGCCGCCACCAGCCTGGAACGCCGCCGTGCTGCCGAACTGCGGCCGTTGGTGGAACAGGCGGACTGGTTGCTGGACATCCACTCCATGCACGAGCGCGCCGCGCCGTTGCTGCTGACGGGCATGCAGCCACGCAACCAGACGCTGGCGCGCGCCATGGGCAACCCCGAGCACATCGTGGTGGACGCGGGTCACAAAGACGGTGTGCGCATGCGCGACTACGGGCGATTTGGCTTGCCGGACGACCAGTCGCCAGACACACGTTCCTTGCTGGTGGAGTGTGGCTTCCATGGCGACCCGAGCAGCCGCACCGTGGCACACGACATGTGCGCGCGTTTTCTGGTCGCGTCAGCGGCGCTGTCGCAAGCCGATGTGGACCAGGCCTTGCCAGGTTGGACCCAGGCGGCTGCCGCGCGGCAGTGGGCGCTGGAGGTGACCGGGCCGGTGGTGGCGCGCAGCGCGGGGTTCCGCTTCAACCAGCCGTTTCAGGGTCTGGAGTGCATTGCGCGGGCCGGAACGGTGATTGGTGACAACGACGGCGAGCCTGTGGCCACGCCCTACGACAACTGCGTGCTTGTCATGCCGTCGGTGCGGCAGGCACGCGCCGGCGTGACCGTGGTGCGCTACGCGCGGCAACGGCCGCTGTGACCACGTGCCGCCTGTCCGTCTCGGGACCGACAGGCGGCAAGCATCGCGGCACAATGCGCGCATGACCGATCGCCCCACTCCCGACGGCCGCCCCGACGAGGCGGTGCCGGAAACCGCCTCAGCGGCCCCCACCCTGATCTACCCCTGCGGCGACGCACCCGAGCCTGGCAGCGTGCGCGAAATCGCGCCCGGTGTGTTGTGGTTGCGCATGCCGCTGCCGTTTGCGCTCAACCACATCAACCTCTGGGCCCTGGCCGATGAGGATGAACAGGGGCCAGGTTGGGCCATCGTGGACACCGGCACCAAAACGCCCGAGGCGCTGGCCGCGTGGCGGCAGCTGATCGCGCCTGACGGCCCCCTGGCGGCCACGCCACAAGGCGCCCGCATCACCCGGGTGATGTGCACCCACATGCACCCCGACCACGTGGGCATGGCGGGCTGGCTCACGCGCAAGTTCCAGTGCCGGCTGTGGATGACCCGTCTCGAATACCTGACCTGCCGCACGCTGGTGGCCGACACCGGGCGCGAGGCGCCGGTGGAGGCCATCCGCTTCTACTGTCAGGCGGGGTGGAGCGAAGAAGCGCTGGATGTCTACCGCACCCGCTTTGGTGGCTACAGCAAGTACATGCACGCCATGCCAGACGGTTTTCGCCGCCTGAGCGAAGGCGAGGTGCTGCGCATCGGCGCGCACGGCTGGCGCGTGGTGGTGGGCCGAGGCCATTCACCCGAACACGCCTGCCTGGTGTGTGACGACCTGGGGCTGATGATTTCGGGCGACCAGGTGCTGCCGCGCATTTCGTCCAACGTCAGCGTGTTCCCCACCGAACCCGACGCCAACCCGCTGGGCGAGTGGATCGAAAGCATCGCCCGTCTGCGCGCCACACTCAGCGACGACTTGCTCGTGCTGCCCGCACACGGCGAGCCCTTCCGTGGCTTGCACGCACGGCTCGATCGCTTGGCCCACGGCCACGAGCGGGGCCTGGAGCGCCTGCGACGCAGCCTGGCCGAAGCGCCCAAACGCGCCATCGACGTGTTTGGCGCCTTGTTTGCCCGCCCCATCGGCAGCACGGGTGACCTGCTGGGCATGGCCACCGGCGAGAGCCTGGCCCACCTCAACTGCCTGCTGGCCCTGGGCGAAGTGTTGGTGGAGCCCGACGCCGACGGCGTGCGGTGGTACCGGCTGCGCACGGCCTGAACCCACCCCGCACGGGGTGTTTGCCGAAAGTGTGAATTCGATGGTTTTCTTTTGTCACCTTTGCGCCCATCGAATGTGAATTTGCTGGGCTTTGTTTCGGACACTTCCTAGAATCAGTGTCAACGGATCGCCAAAAAACAGATCCGCAGGGAGTGTGAAATGAAAACAATGCAAAGGGCGGGTGCGCGGCCGGCGCAGCCATGGGCGGTGTGGCGCAGCTTGGGCGCGCGGCTGGTGCTGCTGGCGGGGCTGGTCAGTGTGGGCGTGGCGGCGGCGGTGGGCGTTACGCGGTATGGGGTGAGTGGCTCGGGGCCCGGCTGGCTCGACGTGCTGGTGAACGCGCTGGTACCGGCGCTGCTGTCGGCGGGTGCCGTGCTGGGGGTGCTGCATCACCAGGTGTTGCGCAGGCTGCGTGGTGTGGTGGTTGACATTCGGGACATGGCCGAACGCACCTTTCCGCACACGCGGCACTGGCCCGGCTGGGCCGCCGATTCCGGAGACGATGTCGATCTGGTGTCGCAGGTGGCGCGTTTCACCTCGGGGCAGGTCGCGTCGCTGGTGGGCCAGTTGCACGAAGCCAATGCCCACCTGCGTGAGCAGCTCGTCGAACAAGGCAAACACCTGCGCACCATGTCGCTGCTCGAAGAGGTGGTGGTCGAGCTCGACCCTCAGCTGGGCATCACCCAGGCGTCGGACGGCTGGGCCCGCGTGTTGCCGGTCCTGGCTCAACTCAGTGGCAAGAACCTGCGCTGTCTGCTGGTCCGCGACGAGGACCTTACGCGGCTGCGCGACATCGTGCGGAGCTTCGAACACGGCGAAACACAGGCGGAAAGCCGGCCCCAATCGCTGCGGTTTCTCTTCAGCGGTGAGGCCCAGCGGCACCGCTGGATCGAGTTACGCGTGTTGCCCCGTCTCGATGACGCGGGCCAGTTGCAGGGCTACATGGGTGTGTTGCAGGACGTGACCCAGCGGCAGGATTTCGAGGTCATGATCGCTCAGCTCACCCTGCGCGACCCGCTCACCGGCCTGCCCAACCGCGCCCTGTTGGAGGACCGCCTGCGCACGGGACTCAAGGCCAGCCAGCAGGGGCAGCGTCGCCTGGCGGTGCTCTCGCTGGACATCGACAACTTCAAGATCATCAACGACGCCCTGGGCCACAAAACCGGTGATCGCCTGCTCATGGCACTGGGCAAACGCTTGCAGAACGAGGCCGGCGGCGATGAAACCGTGGCCCGCTGGGGCGGTGACGAGTTTTCGCTGATCTGGCCCAACGTGACGTCCACCAGCGATCTGGCCGCTCGCGTGGACGCGTTGCAGCAGCACCTGCGGCGCGACTACGGCGTGTTCGGTGAACAGGTCACGCTCACCACCAGCCTGGGCGTGGCCCTGTACCCCGACGATGGCGACAGCGCCGAGGCCTTGTTGATGGCCGCCGACCGCGCCAAGCGCGCCGCCAAGGCACAGGGGCGCAACCAAGTGGTGTGGGCAGAGGAGCTGCGCGGCCAACACGCCCAGCGACAGACCGCGCGCATGCGCCAGCGCCTGATGAAAGCGGTGGAGCGGGGCGCCATCCAAGCGTGGTTCCAGCCCATCGTGCGCAGCGACTCGCGCCAGTGCGACATGGTGGAGGTGCTGGCGCGCTGGCACGACGAGGAACTGGGCTGGGTCAGCCCCGCCACCTTCATCCCCATGGCCGAGGAGTCCGGGCTGATCACCGCCATTGGGCAGTCGATTTGGGAGCAGGCGGTGCGCCAGCAAGTGGCCTGGCGCGCGCAGGGCATTCGCATCCGCGCGGCGGTCAATGTGTCCAGCCGCCAACTGTACCGGCAGGACTTCACCGACCAGATGCTGGCCACCTTGCGCCAGCACGGTCTGCCGCCCGACGCCTTTGTGCTGGAGATCACCGAAAGTGTGGCCTTGCAAGAGGTGGTCGACGCCCCCCAACGCCTGCAAGCGCTGCGGCAAGCGGGTTTCCGTTTGGCGCTCGATGACTTTGGCACCGGCTACGCGTCCTTGTCGCAACTGCACGACATGCCGCTCAACGAACTCAAGATCGACATGTCTTTTGTGCGCCGACTCGACACCGAGGTGGGCGCCTCCATGATCGCCGCCATCGTCAAGCTGGCCGAGGTGATGGGCCTGCAGACCATTGCCGAAGGTGTGGAGACCCACGAGGCCGCTGACCAGCTGGAGCAATTGGGCGTGACGCGCCTGCAGGGTTATGGATTTGGGCACCCCATGAACAGCCAGGCCATGAGCGCCTGGTTCACGCGGGAGGCGCTGGCCGAGACCTGCTGACCCTGTTCAGGCGGGCGGCGCCAGCGCTTCAGGAAACTGGCGCGGGCCCAAGGGTTGGAGGTTGACCACGCGGTTGCGGCCTTCGGCCTTGGCGCGGTACAGCGCCTCATCGGCCTCGATCATCAAATCCTCCACCAACGTGGCGCGGTTGGCCAGTTGGGTGGTGCCGATGGAGATGGTGAAACTCAGGGTGTCGCCGTTTTCCAGCTCAATGCGGATGGCCTCCACGGCGCCGCGCAGGCGCTCGGCGGTGTCGCGTGTGGCGCGCTCGCCGGCCAGTGGCAGCAGGGCCGCAAACTCCTCGCCCCCCAGGCGGCCCAACACATCGGCATCGCGCAGCGTGGCGCGCATGGCGTTGGCGCACGCGATGATGGCTTGGTCGCCCACCGCGTGCCCGTACCGGTCGTTGATGGATTTGAACCGGTCGATGTCCAGCATCAGCACGGCGCAATCCTGTTGGTGGCGCCGGCAGTGCTCCAGCAGGGCGGTGCTTTTTTCGAGGAAGGCGCGGCGGTTGTCCAGGCCACACAAAGGGTCGCTGGCCGCCAGCTCGCGCAGTTGGGCTTCCAGGCGTTTGTGGGGCGTGATGTCGAAACTCCAGATCAGGTGGCTGAGCCGGCCATCCACCTCGATGAGGCGGGCCGACACCGAACACCAGGTGGGCGGGTTGTGCCCCAGCAGCGCTTCCAGGCCCCCCACCTCGCCGTAGCGCTCCAGTTCGTCGCTCAGTTGCTGGCACTGCGCCGGGTCTTGCAGCAGCTCGCTTTTGGGCAGGTGTTTGGGCGGGGCCGCCAGGTTCAGGCGGCGGATGAGGCTCTGGTTGATGAAGATCACCTCGCTGTTGTCGGCGCCGATCAGCAACACGTCGCTGGGGCTGGCGTCGAGGATGAAGCTGAGCAACTGGCGGCCTTCCTCGATCTGCCGCGTGCGTTCGGCCACCCGCGACTCCAGCATCTGGTTGGCCTGGGCCAAGGTGCGCGAGAGGTGCCGCGCCCGCCGCGCCTCTTGCGCCAGGTGCCGGATCAAGGCCGCCGTGCCCAACAACAACCCGGCCAGCAGGGCGCTCAGCAGCACAAAACGCTGGTGGAGGCTTTGCCGCGTGGCGTCGTTTTCTTCGGTGACGGCCACATGCACGTCGGCCACCGCCATGCGTGTTTGTTGTTGCAGGCCGTCGGCCCAGCTCAGCACATCGCGCGCCACGCGCTCGCCAGATGCGCTCGGGCGGGGTGTGAGGGTGTGCAACCAGGCGTCCACGTGGTGCGACAGCTCGCGCATGGTGGCCGCGGTGTGGGGCAACTGGTGGTGCAGGCGGTCGCTCAACGAGGTCAGGGCTGAGGTTTTGTCCAGCACGCTGTACAACACCTCCAGGCGCAAGAGCAACTCCTGGGCGGAGGCCTCGCCGGCCAGCAGTTGGTGCGACACCTGGCGCACCCGCGCCAGTTCGGAGTTGACGCTGGCGACGTACCACAGGTCGGCGTGCTGGTTGGGGCGCCCCAGCTCGCGGGCCTGCTGCAGCGTCAGCCACAGCGCGGTGGCCGAGGCCACGGCCATCAGCACCACCAACAGCAACAGCCAGCGCACGGAAGGCAGGCGCAGCGGGTGTGCGCCACCCAGTTCCATGGCGTTCATGTCCGCCCTCACTTGAAGGTGATGGCCTGGATGTGCCAAATGGAACGGTTCAGGTACTGCTGGGTGTCCAGCGTGGGGTGGGCGTCAAACGGGTAGACCAACATCAGTGGCCCCTTTTCGCGCACGCTCAGCGGCACGCCGTTGCGCTGGTGGGCCACGATGGGGTCGTAGCGCTCCAGGTCGCTCCAGGGCACGGTCACGGCGTAGTCGTTGAGGGCGGCGAGCCGCAGGTCGTGGCCCGGCGTGGCGCCCATGCGTTGCGCCAGCAGACGCAGCGACACGCCTTGCCACCGGTGTGCGCCGGGTGGCCCCAGGCCCGTGGGCAGCGAGGTCACGAGTTCCCGCTGTGGCAAGGCCTGCAGGGCTGCGATGTCGCAGGTGGCCTGGCGGTTGGGTCCCAGGGCGCTGAGCCGCAGCACCAGCAGGCTGTTCGATGGCGGGCACAGCGCCATCTGGCGCTCCGCCTGATCAGCGGCGTGGCCGACAGACGTTGCCAGCACACTGATCACCAGCGCGCCGGTGACCACGCGACGCTGGTTGAGCCCGGATATTTCCATGGCCGACTCCCTGATGAACCGATTGTTGTGGATTCATTCTAGGACCAGTCGTCTGACGAAAACCTCGGGGCCTGCCCGCCCGCCATCCGTTGATCGGCCGATGTGTGGCCGAGGGCCTGTTCACACCCGGAAAAACAGTGTGAACAGGCCTTAGTCTTGTTGCGCCAGCAGCGTGAAGTCGCCCATGTGGTCGCGCAGCCGGGCGGCCACGTTGGCGCGTTGTGCGGGCGAGCTGCTGTTGTGCAGGGCGGCGATCAGAGCGCAGCCTTCGCGCTGCCACTGGCGCGACGCGTTGCGGTAGGTGCTGGACGGGGAGTCGAGCGAGCGTTGCACCACCGCTTGCACCAGGGCGGCTCCTTGTGCGGGTGTGGCTTGCAGGGCGGCGACGGTCTGCCGCACGTCGTTCTGCCGCCGTTCGCGTTCGGCCAGTGCCACCGCGCCATCGAAGCTGCCACGGGCGAGGTGCTCGCGCACCAGCTGCCGCTGCGTTGGGTCCAGCCTGCCGTAGAACATTTCAAGCCGGTCGATCAGGCGGTCGACACGCTGGTCCAGCCCGTTTTGGGGCGCCTCCACAAAATCCTGCCGAAAACGCTGGTTGTCCTTGGCCTGCTGGCGGCGCAGGTGATCAACTTGCGCTGGCGAGAGGGACTGCCCCAGTTGCGCCAAGGGCTGGGCGCTGCGTGTGGCGATGGGCATCAGCAAGGTGCGCGCCGCTTCAAATTGCTCGCAGGCCTGGGCGGGTGTGATGTCTTGTGCGGCCAGTTGTTCCCAGCGTTGCAACAGCGCGGCGTACTGTGGCAGGGCTTCGCGGCGGTGCCAGCGGTGCAGCGCGTCCAGGTCGGTGCGCAGTTGTTGGCTTTGGGCCTCATTCAGGTCCAGCTGGCTGTCCAGCCACCAGTAGCCCAGAGTGGCGGCGCGGTTGTAGCCCAGGGTCAGGGTGCTGCAGGCCTGCAGCAGCAACAGGGCCACCAGGCCCACGAACCCGATAATCCTCAGCTTGAGCGCCGCTGCATCGGTGCGGCGCTTGTCCAATGGAGCAATCATGAGTCAGGGTGTCAACGTGGATGTGGTGGTGATGGCGGCCGGCAAGGGCACACGCATGAAAAGTGCCCGGCCCAAAGTGTTGCACCGTTTGGGTGGGCGTGCACTGGCCGTGCATGTGCTCGACTGCGCCGCGCGGATATCGGCGCGCCAGGCGGTGGTCATCACCGGCCACGGCGCCGATCAGGTGGAGCCCGCACTGGCCCACGCCGTGCCCGGGCTGCCCCTGCGGTTTGCCCGCCAGGAACCCCAACTGGGCACCGGCCACGCGGTGCAACAGGCGCTGCCCTTGCTGGCCGACGACGGCGTGACCCTGGTGCTCTCGGGCGATGTGCCCCTGACCCAGCCCGACACCCTGCTGGCCCTGCTGCGCGCCTGCGATGGCCAGCACCTGGCCCTGCTCACCCTGGACCTGCCCGACCCCACTGGCTACGGCCGCATCGTGCGCAACGCCGCCGGCGACGTGCTGGCCATCGTCGAACACAAAGACGCCAGCGAGGCGCAGCGCGCCATTGGCGAGATCTACAGCGGCATCATGGCCGTGCCCACCCGGCTGCTGCGCGGCTGGCTGGCCCGGCTGGACAACCAAAACGCCCAAGGCGAGTACTACCTGACCGACGTGGTCAAGTTCGCCGTGGCCGATGGCATCACCGTCAAAGCCCACCGCATCACCGACGCCGTGCAGGTCGCCGGCGTCAACAGCCCGGCGCAACTGGCCGAGCTGGAGCGCGCCCACCAACGCCGCCTGGCCGAGGGCCACATGGCGGGCGGCGTGCGCCTGGCCGACCCGGCGCGGTTCGACGTGCGCGGCGAGCTGGTGTGTGGGCTGGACGTGGAGATCGACGTCAACTGCGTGTTTGAAGGCCGGGTGCTGCTGGGCGACGGTGTGCGCATTGGTGCGAACTGCGTCATCGCCAACGCCGTGATCGAAGACGGCGCGGTCATCCACCCCTTCACCCACATCGACGGCGAGAAGGCCGGTGTCACCGTGGGCACCGGCGCGCTGGTGGGGCCGTTTGCCCGGCTGCGCCCCGGCGCGCGGCTGGGTGCCGAGGTGCACATCGGCAACTTTGTGGAAGTGAAAAACAGCACCCTGGCGGCCGGTGCCAAGGCCAACCACCTGGCCTACCTGGGCGACGCCACCGTGGGCGAGCGCGTGAACTACGGCGCCGGCAGCATCACCGCCAACTACGACGGCGCCAACAAACACCGCACGGTGATCGAGGCCGACGTGCACGTGGGCAGCAACTGCGTGCTGGTGGCGCCGGTCACGCTGGGTGCGGGCGGTACCGTGGGCGGGGGCTCCACCATCACCAAAGACACGCCGCCCGGCGCCTTGAGTGTGGCGCGGGGCAAGCAGGTGAGCATCCCGAACTGGAGCCGCCCCCAGAAAAAGGGCTGAGCTGTTCGGGGCGGGGGCTTATTTTCCTTTCGCTAGCCACACGATGGCCGACAGCACCACCGCACCCCCCACCAACTGGATGGGCGCCAGCGTCTGCCCCAGCAGCCCCCAGCCCAGCAGCAAGGACGCCACAGGTTCGATGTTCATCACCGGCGCGTTCTCCGCCATGTTCAGGCGCGGCAGCGTCACAAACAACACGCTGAACGCCACCCCATAGAGCAGCATCAGGCTGGCCAGGCCCACCCAGCCCGGGGTGCCTTCTGGCCAGCTCATGCCACCAGGCACCAGGCCGGCGGCACCCGCCAGGCCCATGCTGCTGACCACAATGGCCATGGTCATGAAGCTGCGCACCGGGCCACGCAGGCTTTTGAGCTTGTGGTCGGTGATCCACAGGCCCAACGCAAACACCGTGGCCGCCACCATGGCAAAGGCCACACCCGCCCACCAGCGCGGGTCGCTGCCGTCCACACCGGCCAGGCGGGTGGGCAGGTCGAGCACCAGCACCAGGCCCACCAGGCACACGGCCATGATGGCGGCGGTGCGTTTGCTGGGCGGTTGCCCGCCCAGCACCCACGTGATGAGGGCCAGCAGGATGGGGAAGGTGTTGGAAATCAGCAGCGCCAGCGCCACCGGGATGCGCGCCACCGCCGAGTACAGGCACAGGCTTTGCACCGCGATCAGCAGCCCCAGCAGCAGCTGCCAGCCGGCCGTGCCGGGGGGCAGGCGCAGGGTTTCGCGTTGCCACCACACCAGGCCGGCCAGCACCAGCAGTGTGGCGCCCGAGCGGCACAGGATGGCGAGCAACAAACCGGCCCCGTGGTCGAAGGCAAAACGGGCCGCCACGTGGTTGGCGGCAAACGCGCAGGCCACGCCCATGATCACGAAGATGGCGATGTGGCGCGGAAACAAAGCGGGGGTGGCGTTCATTGGGGTGGGCGGTGCAGGGGCAGGCTGGGGGCGAACTTGGCGCGCTTGACGCTGAAAAAGGCCTTGACGTTGCGCACATTCGCATCGGCCGTGAACAGGCGCTGCGTGAGCGCCAGGTAGGCCGGCATGTCAGCGCAGTGCAGCACCAGCATGAAGTCGGGGCCGGGGCTCACGCGGTAGCACTGCTGCACGGCGTCGTCGGCCACCACGCGGGTTTCGAAGCGGTCCAGCGCTTCGGCACTTTGTTGGTCCAGGCTGATTTCCGCCAGCGCGGTCAGGCCGTGGCCCAGCACCGGGGCCAGGCGGTCGGGGTTGAGCAGGGCGATGTCGCGCTCGATCACCCCCAGCTCGCGCAGGCGCTTGATGCGCCGCAGGCTGGTGGGCGGCGAAACGTTGGCCATCTCGGCCAGGGCGTTGTTGCAGCGCGAGGCGTCGCGTTGCAACAAGTCCAGCAAGCGCATGTCGATGTCGTCAAGTTCCAAATGTTCCATAAATTGTCAAACAATGGAATAAAAATTCATCACAGCATCATACTGAAATAATCATTCATGAAAGTAAAAAACGAGATGATTAATTTCAACAAACCCTGTCTACCATCCGCCACCTCAAGACACGAAAGGGCCTGCTCATGTGTGGCATCGTCGGCGCGGTTTCCGCGCACAACAGCGTTCCGGTTCTGGTGCAGGGCTTGCAGCGGCTCGAATACCGGGGGTACGACTCCTGTGGCGTGGCGGTGCACACCGGCACGGGTTTGCTGCGCGCGCGCAGCACGGCGCGTGTGGCTGAGCTGCAGACGCAGGTGACGCAGGAGGGCCTGAGCGCCGGCACCGGCATTGCCCACACCCGCTGGGCCACCCACGGCGCGCCGGTGGTGCACAACGCCCACCCCCACTTCAGCCATGGCCCCGGCGATGCCGACCAACGGCCTGCCCGCGTGGCCCTGGTGCACAACGGCATCATTGAAAACCACGAGGCCTTGCGCGCCGAACTGCAAGCCAAAGGCTATGTGTTTGCCAGCCAGACCGACACCGAGGTGATTGCCCATCTGGTGGATGCCCTGTACGACGGCGACCTGGCCCACGCGGTGCAGGCCGCCGTGGCGCGCCTGCACGGCGCCTACGCCATCGCCGTGTTCCACAAAGACGAGCCGCAGCGTGTGTTGGGTGCGCGCGCCGGCTCACCGCTGGTGCTGGGCGTGGGGGCCGAAGGGGCGCATTACCTGGCCAGCGACGCCATGGCCCTGGTGGGCGTGACCGACCAGATCGTCTACCTGGAGGAAGGCGACGTGGCCGACCTGCAACTGGGCCGCTTCTGGATCACCAACACGGCGGGCCGTCCCTACACCGCCGAGCAACGCCCCGTGAAAACCGTGCGAGCCCACAGCGGCGCGGCCGAGCTGGGGCCGTACCGCCACTACATGCAAAAAGAAATCTTCGAGCAGCCGCGCGCCATTGCCGACACGCTCGAAGGCGTGCAAGGCATCGCGCCCGAGCTGTTCGACGGCGTGGGCCCCGACGGCGAGCCGGGCGAAGCCGCCTGGCGCGTGTTCAAAGACATCGACCGCGTGCTGATACTGGCCTGCGGCACCAGCTACTACAGCGGCTGTACGGCCAAATACTGGCTCGAAGACATTGCCCGCATTCCCACCCAGGTGGAGGTGGCCAGCGAATACCGCTACCGCCACAGCGTGCCCGAGCCGCGCACCCTGGTCGTCACCATCAGCCAAAGCGGCGAAACCGCCGACACCCTGGCCGCGCTGCGCCACGCCCAAAGCCTCGGCCTCACACAAACGCTGACCATCTGCAACGTGGCCACCAGCACCATGGTGCGCGAATGTAAGCTCGCCTACATCACCCGCGCCGGGGTGGAAATTGGCGTGGCCAGCACCAAAGCCTTCACCACCCAACTGGCCGGCCTGTTTTTGCTCACGCTGGCGCTGGCGCAAGCCAAAGGCCGGCTCACCGAGGCGCAAGAAGCCGAACACCTGCGCGCCATGCGCCACCTGCCCGTGGCCCTGCAAGCCGTGCTGGCGCTGGAGCCCCAACTGGTGGACTGGGCCGAACAGTTTGCCCGCAAGGAAAACGCGCTTTTCCTAGGCCGTGGGCTGCACTACCCCATCGCGCTGGAAGGTGCCTTGAAGCTCAAAGAAATCAGCTACATCCACGCCGAGGCCTACCCTGCCGGCGAACTCAAACACGGCCCGCTGGCCCTGGTGACCGCCGACATGCCCGTGGTCACCGTCGCGCCCAACGACACCCTGCTGGAAAAACTCAAAAGCAACATGCAGGAAGTGCGCGCGCGCGGCGGCGTGTTGTACGTGCTGGCCGACGCCGACACGCAGATACAGAGCAGCGAAGGCCTGCACGTCATCCGCATGCCTGGGCACTACGGCCAACTCAGCCCCTTGCTGCACGTGGTGCCGCTGCAACTGCTGGCGTACCACACCGCGCTGGCGCGCGGCACCGATGTGGACAAGCCACGCAACCTGGCGAAGTCGGTCACGGTGGAGTAGTGAGGCCGGTGGCCGCCGGTCACATGATTTCCTTTATTTGCCTTGTTGTTCCACTGGTTGGGCGGTGCGCTGCGTGCGCCCACCACCACCCTATTGCGCTTTCGATGATTCTGAAATTGACGCCTGCCGGTGAGCAGGCCATTTGGTCCTGGGTGTGCTCGGTCGCCAAAAATGCCGATGCCTTGAATCGCCAAGTTTGGCTGGCCGCTGCGCACAAGCAGGTCAACTTGAGCGGCAACGACTTTGATGGGCGCTATCGCATCTGGATCAGCGGCGCCGAGTCCGAGAGCGGGCATTTGCAGGCCCTGGTGTTGCAACACGGGTGGTTCCGCGTTTTGCCCAAACCACAACACGCGCCCACGGGCGGTTTGATGATGGTGTGATGGCGCCCGCCCTGCCGCCAGCAGCGGCAGCAGCGGCAGGCACCCACCGCTCAAGGCCGCAACTGCAGCATCGCCTCGCCCGACACCGGGTCGGTCACGCCCAGGCCGTTGCCCAGGTCTTCCAGCAAGGGGCGCAGGCGGTCGAGGTTGCCGATCATGGCCGCGCGGGCATTCACCAGGGCCGACAGGTCGTCCCACTCACCAATCACACAAAAGCTGCGCTCGCCGGTTTGCAGGAGGGAGAACTGCCGCAGGCCGGGCAAATTGCCGTCCATGGCCCGGTGGGTGTCGACAAACGCGGTCTCTTGGCCTGGCTTGACGCGAAAACGCACAACGTTGAATGCGGTCATGGTCGCCTCCTGCAAAAAAGGGGGCTGTGAGTGTGGCGCTGTTTGGGGCGGGCGTCTACGCCCAACGGGCGGGTGGCGCGGCTGGCTAGCCGAGCAGGCCGTCGAGCCCACCCGCATGCCACACCACAAACCCCGCCATGTTGAGCAACACCGTGGCCCAGAACAGGGCCACAAACGCCGGCTTGGCCGTTTTGTGCCGCATCAACTGCTGCGCCACCAGCCCGCCCGGCCAGCCGCCTGCCACGTCCAGCAGATGCAGCGTTTTTTCGGCCGTGCGCCAGCGCCCGCGCTCGGCGGCGGTCTTGTCGAGCACATAGGCAAAAAACGAGAGCACGCTGAGCCCCCCATACACCAGCAGCACGCGCGGCTGCAACCCCCAGCGCCAGAACACATAGGCCGCCAGCAGCCCAAACGCCGGGATGGCCAGCAGGCGCGGCCAGGTCCAACGAGCCGGCGCTTCCGCACGGGCGCGCGCCCTGGGCGCCGGGCGCGGCCGGGCGGCAAACTGTACCCCCGCCGCCCGCTTCTTGCCGTTGGGCCCCATTTCCACGCGAAAGTTGAGCGCCTGGCCCACTTGCGGCCGGCCCGTGCCGGGCGGAAAGGCCTTGATGTGCACAAAAATCTCTTGCCCACCTTGCGCCGGCGTGATGAAGCCAAACCCCCGGTCGTCGTGCCAGGTGCTCAGCGTGCCGGCGATGTGCGCGGTGGCGTGCGATGCGCGCACGCCGTCACTTGCGTGCCGCATCCGCTTCCTTTTTGTACGTGTCGTAAGACGTGTTCGCGTCTTTCAGGCAGCGGTCGCGCGCGGCGGCGTCGGCCTGCTTCAGGCACTCAGAACGCTGGTTGCTGCGGCCGGCTGCGTAGAACTGTTCGGTGGAGCAGGCGACAAGCAGCAGCGTGCCGAGGACGAGTGTGAGCGTGGTGCGCATGGGTGTGGTGGTTGGTTGGGTTATTCGGGTTGATGGCAGGCCACACACAGCTTGTTGCCGTCCGGGTCGCGAAAGTACGCGCCGTAGTAGTGGGCGTGGTACTGCGGGCGCAGGCCCGACGGCCCTTCGCAGGTGCCACCGTTGGCCAAGGCCAGGGCGTGAACGGCGTCCACCTGCCGGCGCGACGCCGCCAGAAAAGCCACCATTTGGCCATTGCCCGGCTGGTGGGCTTGTTGGTTGTGTGGGCGGCCAATGAGAAACAGCGGCCGGGGATCGGGCGCCGACTGCCAGCCCGCCCAGGGGCGGGTGTCGTCTTGAAACCGGAACTGGACGCCCAGCGCACCAAGCACGGGCTTGTAAAACGCCAGCGCGCGCTCGAAATCGCTGACGCCGACCATGATGTGTGAGAACACCGTCTGTTTCTTTCTCTGCGCGGGGTGGTACAGCGATATTAGCTGTGGGTTTGGCCTGTGTTGTTCGCGCGGTGCCACGGCAATGGTTTTCACGAGCAAGCGCTTGGGAGTAGTCCATAAGGCGGCTGTATTGCTGTTTGTTGGCTTCCTGCCGAGAACCCAGCTTGGTTACTGCATCAGTCCAATAACGTGTTTTTTATCATTTATGGCGTGATTGATATGAATCAAGGTGAAAAATATCGAAATTTGTTAAATTCGACGTGTTGTTTTTCACTTTGATGAAGTGCTGCTCCCTTCTGGGTAGTCCCTTGTTTCGTATGGGTATTGATAGGGCTCGATAGTTCGTCTCTAAAAATCTTGACGACTGATAGGGTTATTTCGCTGCATGGACCGTTTGTCAAAATTGCCGCACACGAAATCTGGCCGGTTTGCCGCATGGTTGATGGCTGGCAACGTGGCCGTGGCCGTGGTGTTGGTGTGGGCGACGTGGCACTACTTGTCGGACACCCGTCAAGCAGAAAGGCACCTGGCGGAGCAGATCGCAGACAACCTCGCCGTGAGTGTGAGCGCCGAGGTGGCGGCCGAGCTTCGATTGATCGACAACGCCCTGCAAAGCATCCAGCAGCGGCTGCCCGCGGTGTTGGACGTTGGTGACGCCGAGTTCAGGACCCGGCTCGGACTGGCCTTACGCGACCAATCCTTGTTGCTTCCGTTTGTTTACGCCATCCGGTTCGCCGATTTGCGCGGGCAGGTTAACGACGGGCGTGGGCAAGTGGACATCAACGTGGCGGATCGCGCGTATTTTCAACAGGCATTGACGTCAAACGGCGTGGTGGTGTCTGAGCCCATGGTGAGCCGGGTGTCCGGTGAATGGGTGATCATCCTGGCACGCCAAGTCAAGGGCGCAGATGGCAAGCCTTTGGGTGTGGTGTATGCCGCGGTGCTCTCCAAACACTTCAACACGCTGTTTTCCCGTTTTGCTTTGGGTTTGGGCGGTGCGGTGGCCCTGCGAACGGATCAGCTCACCCTGGTTGCGCGCTTTGCTTCGGGAGAGCCCGCCTCAGATGCAGAGCTCGGGACGCAGCGCGTTTCCCCGGCTTTGCATCAGGCCTTGGCGAACAACCCAGCGAAGGGGCTATTGACCACTCGCACGGCTCTGGATGGCATCGAGCGTGTGAACGCCTACCGTCGTATCCCAGAGATGCCCCTGGTATTGCTGGCGGGCTTGAGCACCGAGCACTTCGTCAGCAATTGGAGTCGCGACGCCACGCGCGTCTGGGGCATCGCCGCGCTGATCCAGCTCATGTTGATGGGGGGCTCAATTTACGCTTTTGTGCAGCATGGGCGAGAGCGACGGCTCAGTGCGGTTGCGACGGAGCTTGCCAAAGAGCAATCGATGGTGATTGACAACAAGTGGATCGGTGTCGCTCGCTTGAAAGATCGGAAGATCACATGGGCAAACGCCGCCATAGGCAACATGTTGGGCGTTCCTGCCTCGGAGATGGTGGGCAGGGAGAGTCGTGTCTTCTATGGCGATGCCGACGGTTACGCCAAAGTGGGGCAGGAAGGCTACGGGCAACTTGCTGACGCAGGCTCCTACCATGCCCAAGTTCAATTGAAGGCAGGGGATGGCGGCATCCTCTGGGTGGATATGACCGGGGTTGCGTTGTCCAATGGTGAATCCGCTTGGGTGCTGGTGGACATCACCAACCTCAAACATCGGGAGTCACAAGCCCAACACCAGGCCATGCACGATTCGCTCACGGGTCTGGCGAACCGCCGCTTGTTCAGCGAGCAGATGAAACTGGTTCGGGCGCAAAGCGAGCGCAGCCGTGCTGGCTGGGCCCTGTGTTTTCTGGACCTCGATGGCTTCAAGCCGGTGAACGACACCTTCGGACACGAGGCCGGCGACGAAGTCCTCAAAACGGTGGCAGACCGGCTGCGATCAGTCACCCGAACCAGTGACTTTGCCGCCCGCATGGGAGGCGACGAATTTGCCCTGTTGCTGACGGGCGTGAGTGATGCCGAGGAGGTCAAATCGACCGTTCAGCGCTGTTTGGATGCCATATCGCGTCCCATCGAGCTGGCGAGCGGCGTCACTGTGACAGTCGGCAGCAGCGCGGGTATCGCCATCAGCCATGACGGACAAGCCGACCCTCACGAACTGTTGGTCGCAGCCGACGAGGCCATGTACGAAGTCAAACGAAGCGCCAAGGGGCATCTCGCAGTCGTCACGTTCGGTGACGACGCAGTCAAACCTGGCATTTGATTGAATGTGCCGGCTGAGGTGGTTGCTCGGCGGCAAGGCGCTTCGAATTCATTGGCTGGGCCGACAGCCGGGATAATCCCCCCTTCCCCCAGACTTCCCCCCAAGCGGACCCGCCCGATGACTTTCGCCCCTCTGCAGAACGACACCTTCCTGCGCGCCTGCATGCGCCAGGCCACCGATCACACGCCCTTGTGGCTGATGCGCCAGGCCGGGCGGTATTTGCCGGAGTACTGCGCCACGCGGGCCAAGGCGGGGTCGTTCATGGGGCTGGCCACCAACGTGGACTACGCCACCGAGGTCACGCTGCAGCCGCTGGAGCGTTACCCGCTGGACGCGGCGATTCTGTTCAGCGACATCCTCACCATTCCAGACGCCATGGGCCTGGGCCTGTCGTTTGCGCAGGGCGAGGGGCCGAAGTTTGCCAAGAACGTGCGCGACGAAGCCGCCGTGGCCGAGTTGGCCGTGCCCGACATGGACAAGCTGCGCTACGTGTTCGACGCGGTCACCAGCATCCGCAAGGCGCTCAATGGCCGCGTGCCGCTGATCGGTTTTTCGGGCAGCCCGTGGACGCTGGCCTGCTACATGGTCGAGGGCGGTGGCTCGGACGACTACCGCGCCGTCAAGACGCTGATGTACCGCCGCCCCGACCTGATGCACCGCATGCTGGCCATCAACGCCGACGCGGTGGCGCTGTACCTCAACACGCAGATTGACGCCGGCGCGCAGGCGGTGATGGTGTTCGACAGTTGGGGTGGTGTGCTGGCCGATGGCAACTTCCAGGACTTCAGCCTGGCCTACACGCGCCGCGTGCTGGCGCAGCTCAAGCGCACGGGGGTGGACGGCCAGGTGGTGCCGCGCATCGTGTTCACCAAGGGCGGCGGCCTGTGGCTGCAAGACATGAAGCCGTTGGACTGCGAGGTGCTGGGCCTGGACTGGACGGTGAACCTGGGCGCCGCGCGCGCGCTGGTGGGCAGCGGCGAACACGCCAAGGCCCTGCAAGGCAACATCGACCCCAACGTGCTGTTTGCCGAACCGGCGCAAATTGCCGCCGAGGCCGAGCGTGTGCTGCGCAGCTTTGGCGCCCCGCACACCGACAAAACGACCACCGGCCCCACCCACATCTTCAACTTGGGCCACGGCATCAGCCAGTACACGCCGCCCGAGAGCGTGGCGGCCCTGGTGGAGGCCGTTCACCGCGTCTCCAAGCAGATGCGGGCGGGCGCATAGCACAAAAATGGGCCGTTTTGGAGACTTGACAACGCGACTTATGCACACTTTTGATGCTGCGGCGCGTCACAGTATCCATTTGTAAGTTGCTCACGTTTCATCCCGTGCAAAGCGGCTAAGTGGTTGATTTGTATAGGGTTTGAATGTTGCTTTTTTTGCGGGCAATCTAACAAAGTCCTTGATTTAAAAGGGCTTGCGGGCCAGAAAAGGCAACTATCAACAAAGTTATCCACAGAAAATTGGGACATCGTCCAAAACGCTGTCAAATCAACCACTTAAGCCACAAACCGCAAGTGCGACAGCAAAAAACCCAGCCAACATGAGCCACCTGCTCCCCGTGGTGGTGGCCACCCCGGCCTACGCCGGGCTGGGTGCCGCCCTGACCTACGAGCACCCCGAGGTGCTGGCGCCGGGCACCCTGGTGCGGGTGCCGCTGGGCAAACGCGAGGTGCTGGGTGTGGTGTGGGACGGCGCCCCCCTGGACACCGGCGCCGACCTGGCCACCCGCCCCATCACCGAGGTGTTCACCCCCCTGGCGCCGCTGCCGGCCAGTTGGCGGCAGTTGGTGGGTTTTGCCGGGCGCTATTACCAGCGCAGCCTGGGCGAGGTGGCCCTGGCCGCCCTGCCGCCGCAGTTGCGCGAACTCAACGGCGTGCAACTGGCCCGCCGCCTCAAGCGCCAGCCGGGGCCGGCCACCGCGCACACGCCGCCGCCCGTGCCCGAGCTGAGCCCCGAGCAGACCGAGGTGATGGTCCGCCTGCACACCGCCCGCCAGCCGGTGCTGTTGTTTGGCAGCACGGGCAGCGGCAAAACCGAGGTGTATTTGCGCAGCGTGCAGCGGTTGCTCGATGCCGACCCGCAGGCCCAGGCGCTCATCATGGTGCCCGAGATCAACCTCACGCCGCAGCTGGAAGAGCGCTTTGGCGAGCGTTTTGGCGCCGACGGTGTGGTGGCCATGCACAGCGGCATGACGCCGCCGCAGCGCCTGGCCAGTTGGCTGGCCGCGCACAGCGGCGCGGCGCGCATTGTGCTGGGCACGCGCATGGCGGTGCTGGCCAGCCTGCCGCACCTGCGCCTCATCGTGGTGGACGAAGAACACGACCCCAGCTACAAAAGCCAGGAAGGCGCGCGCTACTCGGCGCGCGATTTGGCCGTGTACCTGGCCAAGCAGGTCAACGACAGCCACCCCACCCCTGACGGTGAAGCCAGCCACTGCCGCGTGCTGCTGGGCTCGGCCACACCGTCGCTGGAAAGCTGGCACGCGTCCGAAACCGGCCGTTATCTGCGCCTGGCCATGCCCAGCCGCATCGGCGGCGGCAGCCTGCCGCGCCTGCGCCTGGTGGACATGAACCACCAGCCGCGCAAAACGCTGCTGGCCCAGCCCCTGCTGGACGCCATCACCGAGCGCATTGGCCGGGGCGAACAAAGCCTGCTGCTGCTCAACCGCCGAGGCTACGCGCCCGTGCTGGCCTGCCACGACTGCGGCTGGAAAAGCGAATGCGCGCACTGCAGCGCCCACCGCGTGTTCCACAAGATCGACCGCACCCTGCGCTGCCACCACTGCGGCTTCACCGAGCGCGTTCCGCGCGCCTGCCCGGCCTGCGGCAACCTCGACATCGCCCCGCTGGGGCGGGGCACCGAGCAGATCGAGGAGCACATCATCGAACGCCTGGCCGGCGTGTTGCGCCCCGACGGTCAGCCCGCCCAAGTGGCCCGCATGGACGCCGACAGCACCCGCCTCAAAGGCAGCCTGGAGCAGCACCTGGCCCGCATGCACAGCGGCGAGGTGGACGTGTTGGTGGGCACCCAAATGGTGGCCAAGGGGCACGATTTCCGCCGCATCACCCTGGTGGCCAGCGTCAACGCCGACGCCGCCTTGTTTGCCAGCGACTGCCGCGCGCCCGAACGCCTGTTTGCCCTGCTGATGCAAGCCGCTGGCCGCGCCGGGCGCGACGCCAGTCTGGGCACCGGCAGCGAAATGTGGGTGCAGACCGGCTACCCGCAGCACCCCCTGTTTGCTGCCCTGCGCCAGCACGACTACCCCGCCTTTGCCGCGCAAGAGCTGAAGGACCGCGAGGCCGCCGCCATGCCGCCCTTCGCCTTCCAGGCCCTGGTGCGGGCGGAGGCGCGCAGCCAGGAAACCGCGCAGGGCTTTCTGAATGAAGCGGCCGCACTGGCCACCGAGTTGCCCGGCGCCGATCAGGTGACGGTGTTCCCCGCCGTGCCCATGACCATCCAGCGCGTGGCCAATGTGGAGCGCGCCCAGATGCTGTTGGAAAGCCCCACCCGCGTGGCCCTGCAGCGTTTTCTGGCCGCGTGGCAGCCGGTGTTGCTCGACACCCGCCAGGGGCCGGCTGGCAAAGGCTTGATCCGCTGGGCGATTGACGTGGACCCGCTGAACCTCTGACCCTTCTCTGGCCGGCTTCAGGGTTGAAGCTGTGTCCAGCGGGGCAGCTGAAACCGGGCGAAATCGGCGTCGAACGTGACCAGTCGCAACCCCGCCGTTTGCGCAGTGGCGGCCAGCCAGGCGTCTGTCCACAGGCGCGGAGGCAAGTTCGCTGCCAACAGCTGGGGCAGAGCGGCGTCGACGGCTTCGGTATCCGACACAAAGGCCACGCCCGGCTGGGCGCGCAGGTCGCGGTACACCTGATGGGCTTGCACCAGGCTCAACGCCGCATCGCCCATCAGCTTGGGCTGGCTCAGCAGGCGCACCAGGCCCAGCATGGTGGGGCGGCAAAAACACAGGCGCTGGCCTTGGTTCATGGCGTCTGCCATGCCGTCCCAGTATCGGCGGGCGGCCGCGTGGTGCGGGTGTTCCGGGATGACCAGCGCCAGCCAGACGTTGAGGTCAGGCAAGTCGCCTTGCAGGGGCGGGTGGGTGTCTGTCAGCCAGGTGGCGGGCGGTTCGGCCACTCGCAGCGGTTTGGCCACCACGTCACTCCTCGGCCAAGGCGCTGAGGTCGGCGTGGTTGAGCTGCGCGGGCGCCAGCGCGAGGGGGCGGCCCAGCCTGACCACGGGCAACGGCGCGGGGGTGGGTTGGGCGGCAGGTGCCTGTAAACCCCGGGTGACCAGTTCCAGCACCAGGTCGCGCAGGCTGCGCCCCTCCAGCGCCGCACGGGCTTTGAGGTGGCGCATCAGCTCGTCGGGCAGGTCCAAGGTGGTTCGCATGAAAGCATATTTGTGCAGATGTGCCAGTCTGTCAATGCCGCTGACACAAAAAACCGCCCAGCGGCAGGTGCCGGTGGGCGGTGGTTGCGGCCGCAGTCAGGCCGGATGTCAGCTATCCATACCGCGAACGCGGCACCCGCGACGCATGAAACGGTCGAACCGGGAGACACCGCCGGGCCGGCTTTGCCGGACGGCTGGTGTCGCCCCTTGAGGGGGATGCGGCCACGCGAAGCGGGCAAGCGACGGGGTGGTCTGTTTCACTTCAGGCCAGGTCGAAGCGGTCCAGGTTCATCACCTTGGTCCAGGCTTTCACGAAGTCGCGCACGAACTTCTGGCCGTTGTCGCTCTGCGCGTACACCTCGGCAATGGCGCGCAACTGCGAGTTCGAGCCAAAGGCCAGGTCCACGCGGGTGGCGGTCCACTTCACGGCGCCGGTTTGGCGGTCGCGGCCTTCGTAGCTGTTGTCGCCTGTGGGCTTCCAGGCGGTGGACATGTCCACCAGGTTGACGAAGAAGTCGGTCGTCAACTGGCCGGGGCGTTGGGTGAACACACCGTGTTGCGAGCCGCCATGGTTGGCGCCCAGCACACGCAGCCCACCCACCAGCACCGTCATCTCGGGCGCGCTCAGGGTCAGCAGTTGCGCCTTGTCGAGCAGCATCTCTTCGGGCGAGACGCTGAACGCCTTTTTGCGGTAGTTGCGGAAGCCGTCGGCCACGGGTTCCAGCACGGCAAAGGAGTCGGCGTCGGTCTGCGCCTGGGTGGCGTCGGTGCGGCCGGGGGCGAAGGGCACGTCCACCTTGTGGCCGGCGGCCAGGGCGGCTTGTTCCACACCCACGTTGCCGGCCAACACGATCAGGTCGGCCAGCGACACTTTTTTGCCACCAGCGGCGTTGAAGCCGCGCTGTACCTCTTCCAGCACCGCCAGCACTTTGGCCAGCTGGGCCGGCTGGTTGGCCTCCCAGTCTTTTTGAGGGGCCAATTGGATGCGGGCACCGTTGGCGCCGCCCCGCATGTCCGAACCCCGGAAGGTGGACGCGGACGCCCAGGCGGTGGACACCAGTTCGGCCACGCTGAGGCGGGACGCAGTGATGCGGTCTTTCAGCTCGGCGATGTCGCGGGCGTCGATCAGCGGGTGCTCGGGCGCAGGCACCGGGTCTTGCCAGATCAGGTCTTCGGCCGGCACCTCGGGGCCCAGGTAGCGGGCCTTGGGGCCCATGTCGCGGTGGGTCAGCTTGAACCAGGCGCGGGCGTAGGCGTCGGCAAACTCGTCGGGGTTGGCCAGGAAGTGGCGCGAGATTTTTTCGTAGGACGGGTCGAAGCGCAGCGAGAGGTCGGCCGTGGTCATCACGGGCGGGTGTTTCTTGCTGGGGTCGTGGGCGTCCACCACCATGTCTTCGGGCGCCACGTTTTTGGCGCGCCACTGAATGGCGCCGGCGGCGGTGGTCATCTGCTCCCACTCGTACTTGAACAGCACCTTGAAGTAGCCCATGTCCCACTGCGTGGGGTTGGGTTTCCAGGCGCCTTCAAAACCGCTGGTGGTGGTGTCGCCGCCCTTGCCCGTGCCGTGTTGATTGATCCAGCCCAGGCCCATTTCTTCCATGGGCGCGCCTTCGGGTTCGGGGCCCACCAAGGCGGCGTCACCGGCGCCGTGCATTTTGCCGAAGGTGTGGCCACCTGCCACCAGGGCCACGGTCTCGTAATCGTTCATGGCCATGCGGGCGAAGGTTTCGCGCACGTCCTTGCCCGAGAGCACGGGGTCGGGGTTGCCGTCCGGGCCCTGCGGGTTCACGTAGATCAGGCCCATCTGCACGGCGGCCAGCGGGTTTTCCAGCTCGCGCTCGCCGCTGTAGCGGCTGTTGGGTTTGTCGCTGGTGGCGAGCCATTCCATTTCGGCGCCCCAGTAAATGTCTTCCTCGGGTGCCCAGATGTCGGGACGGCCGCCAGCAAACCCGAAGGTCTTGAAGCCCATGGTCTCCATGGCCACGTTGCCGCAGAGGATGAACAGGTCGGCCCACGAGATGGCGTTGCCGTATTTCTGCTTGATGGGCCACAGCAGGCGGCGGCCTTTGTCGAGGTTGCCGTTGTCGGGCCAGCTGTTGAGCGGCGCAAAACGCTGGTTGCCGGTGTTGGCGCCGCCCCGGCCATCTGCCGTGCGGTAGGTACCGGCCGCGTGCCAGGCCAGGCGGATGAACAGGCCGCCGTAGTGGCCGTAGTCGGCCGGCCACCAGTCCTGGCTCTGCGTCATCAGATCAGCCAAGTCTTTTTTGAGCGCCGCGTAGTCCAGCTTCTTGAAGGCCTCGGCGTAGTCAAAGTCCGGGTCCATGGGGTTGGACACGGCCTGGTGCTGGTGCAGGATGGACAGGTTGAGCTGGTTGGGCCACCAGTCGGCGTTGGACTGGGCGCCATGGGTGGCACGGGCGCCGCCTGCGGCGTGGAAGGGGCACTTGGCTTCAGAGGATGCTTGTGTCATCGCGGGTCTCCTGTGGGTGACAAAACGGCTCAGCTGGCAGACGCCAGCGCGGCGAGGCGCTCCAGCCACTCGGCCGGCAGACACAGCGTGGAGAAGGTGTTTGACGCTGTCATGTCGGGCTCCGGTGGGTGGTGGAGTCCTCACTTTAGGTTGGTGCAAAGAATTGCGCAAACCAATTGTCGGTATCTTTGCAATAGCAATTGGCTATTCGATGGGGCATTGACGACTCAAGCGACACGGCCCAGCCGGCCCCGGTGTGGGGTCGGCTGGGCCGGGGTGGTTGGGTGGCGTGAGGCTCAGTTGGTGGGCACGGGGGCGCCGTTCACCCGGCTGCTGGCCAGCAGTTCCAGCACCGTCTGCACCCCGTTGCCATCGGCAGTCAGCGAGCGCACAGGTGTGCCGGAGGTTTTGGCGATCCAGTTGGTGCTGGTGCCGTTGGCATCGGAGCGCTCGAACTTGCAGGCGTTGAAGGTGCCCGCCGGCACGGTGATCGATTCCTGACCCCGGTAGGTGATGGTGTAGGTGATGGCGGTGTTCTGGTCGGGCACGGGCACGCCCAACCCACTGATGGAGGTGGTGGTGTTTTGTGTGACGGTGAAGGACTCGTCCAGCCCCAGGCTGTACTGGCGGTCGCGCACCGGCGGGCTGATGACATTGGTGGTGGTGACGGTGGCGCCACCGGCGGTGGCGGTCTGGCGCGAACCGTAGAAGATGAAATCGGTGCCGTCCACATCCTCAAAGATGCTGTTGGTGGCGGTCACGGTGCCAGCGGCCGCCAGCGTGGGTGGTGCGCTGTAGTTGGTGGTGATGGTCTGGGCGATTTCAATGAGGTTGTTTGTGCCGGCAAAGCTGGTGCGGGGTTTCACCACGCTCTCGCTGCTGGAGCTGCCAGTGGCTGCTCCGCTGATCTGGTAATCCAGCTTCCAGCTGGTGCCCTCCGTGGCGTACACCAGGTTGACGCATTCGCTGGCCGAACCCGCGCTGGGCGCGGGCGCAGGCGTCGGTGCTGGGGCCGGCGAGGGCGAGGGCGAGGGCGAGGGCGAGGGTGCCGGCGCTGGCGAAGGAGCCGGGCTGGGCGATGGGGTGGCAGTGGTGTCGCTGCCACCACCACACGCGCTCAAGGCAACGGCGGCAAACAGGGCGCTCAGGAGCGGGAGGCGGGGGTTCGTCATCTGGGGTTCCTTGCGGTGCAGGCGACCCAGCGGCGGTGGGTCGGCGGATCGATGGGGGTTTGCGGCTGCAAACGGCAACCCGACGGGTTGCCGAAACAAAATGTAATAAAAATGTGAAGCTGCCGCAAGCCGCTGCGGCCTGCACCCGCCCGGGACGATCCGCCCGACGCTTCAGGTGAGCAGCGACACCGCGCCCGAGAACGTAAGAAAGGCCGCCGCCGTGGACACCAGGATGATGCGGGCGATGCGCCCGTTGTCGGCGCCCAGGCGTTCGGCCAGCAGCGACACGTTGCTGGCGCTCGGCAAGGCCGCCACCAGCACCATCACCTTGAGCGCGAACGGGTCCAGCGGCACGCCCAGCTGGATGGCGCTCAGGCCCGCCAGCAGCACCAGCAGCGGGTGCAGCAGCAGCTTCATCAGCGCCACCGGCAGGTAGTCGCTCAGGGGCATGGGGTGGTTGGACGTCATCTGTGAGCGCGCCAGCACCGCGCCGATGGTGAACAGCGCCACGGGCGAAGCCGCATCCGCCAGCAGCCACACGGTTTTTTCCACCGGGCCGGGCAGTGTGAATTCCACGGCCGAGGCCACCGCGCCCAGGATGATGGCCCAGGGCATGGGGTTGGCCACCACGCCCTTGAGCGCGTTTTTGCCCGCTTGTGCCGCGCCACCCGGGCTGTCCAGCCGCGAGAGCGCCACACACAACGAGCTGGTGATGATCATGTCCACCACGATGGTGACGATGACCGTGCCCACCGCCTGCGATCCCAGCAGCGCGGCAATCAGCGGCACGCCCATGAAGCCCGTGTTGGGGAAGGCCGCCACCAAGGCGCCCAGCGAGGCGTCGTTCCAGCGGATGCGCCGGTTCAGGCTCATGGCAACGGCAAAACCCACCATGACCAGCGCGCACACCAGGTAGATGCCGGCCACCGAGCCATCAAGCAGCGTGGCAATCGGCGTGGTGGAGCCGAAGCGGAACAACATGCAGGGCAGGGCGAAGAACAGCACAAAACCGTTCAGGCCCGGGATGGCCTCCAGCGGCAACATGCGACGGCGAGCCGCGATGTAACCGGCCAGCACGAGGGCGAAGAAGGGGAAGGTGACGAGGAGGACTTGCAGCACGCGGGGGATTGTCGCAGTTGCGCGAAGCTGACTTTCTCCGTCGAAATGTTTATACTCAGTTTAAACATCAGGAGTTAGCCATGCCCGAAGCCGTGCTGTCCATCAAACACTGGGGCAACAACCTCGGGGTGCGTTTGCCGCAGAGCGTGGCGCGCGCGGCGCAACTGCACGCCGATCAGCAGGTACGTGTCACTGTAGAGGCGGGCCGCGTGGTGATAGAACCCTTGCCGACGACCCCCCTGAGTCTGGCCGAGCGCCTCAAACGCTTCGATCCGCAGCGCCATGGCGGCGAGGCCATGCCCATCCAGCCGATGGGTGCCGAGCGGTGGTGACGCGCCGGCCCACATCGCAACCGGCTTCTCGGTCTGCTGGCTGGGTACCGCAGCGACAGGACATCATCTGGATCGACTGCAACCCCCAGGCAGGGCGGGAAATGCGCGACGTCCACCCCTTCCTGGTCTTGTCGCCCGCCGCCTTCAACGAGCGCACCTCACTGGTGATCGGTCTGCCCATGACCACGGCGGCCTACAACGCCGACAACCCGTTTGCCGTGGTAGCCGGTCAGGCGGGTGGGGCCAAGGCGGGGCTGACCAGCTATGTTTTGTGCCACCAGCCCAAGTCGTTTGACTGGCGGGTGCGGCAAGCGGCGCCACACCCGATGAAACGCCTGCACGACGCAGCCTTTGCCGAGGTCTGCGGCGTGCTCAACCAGATCATCGCGCTGGCCTGACCCCGTCACTTCAACGACAGAGCGGCGGCCTCGGCCGCGCAGTCCTTGGTCGTGGTGGGGCCGTTTTTGCGCAGTGCTTGGAGCTCTGCTCTGGCCAGTTGTTGCTGCGCCTGGAAGATGGGGTCGCCTTGCAACATGGCGTAAGTGGCCGCACCCATGGTGCGGCCCGCTTCCACGTCGCTGGCCCAATGCACGCCGCAGACCAGGCGGCTGTCGCCGTAGGCATAGGCACGGGTCAGCACCGCGTCGGCACGGTCTGGCGCCAAGCTGGCCAGCACCAGCCCCCACACCCAGCCCAAGGCCGCGTGCCCCGACGGGTAGGCGCCGTCCTTGAGCAGACGGGCTTCGCCAGCAGGGTCGCAGGTGGCCTCCTTGTGTTGCACAAAGGGCCGAACCCGCTGGTAGTGGTCTTTGGCTTTGTAGGTGGCCAAGCCGGCATCGGTCATGCTGCGGCGCATCAGCGTGGCCAGGTGGGGCGCGCGTTTGGCATCGATGTCCACGCCGAGTGCGCAGGCGAAAACCTGCCCCGCTTCGGGGTAGATGTAGTTGGCGTCCTCGCGCGCCAGCGCGCCGCGTGGGGAATCCTTGAGGCGGCGTGTGCGGCGGTGGTGCGCTTCATCGGCTGCGGCCTGCGCGGAGCCGGCCGCCGGTGCCGGGGGCAACAGGCTCAGGCTGTTGGGCAGCGACTCGCGCGGGAGGTAGCCTTTGAGCACACGGCTGCCCGCCCGGACCTCGCCGATTTCGGCATCGACCGTGCTGGGTGGCGGTGTGGGTGTGGCGCAGGCCATGGCGGTCAGGCCCAACAGCACCGCGGTGAGGGCCTGTGTCAGCCGCCGGGCAGGACCGTGGTCGACCGCTGTTGGATGGGCTGGCGCGCTGCGGGCGCAGGTGTGCGGCTGTTGTGCCATGTGATGTCTCCCTGTGTGTTGTGTTTCGGACAAGTCCGCGTGAATTCTCAAACGGTTGCGGCGCGTTTGCCAAGCGTGCAGGGGATGTGGCGTGTCGCTTATGGGACGACGGCCCCACGCCCATCGGTATGATCGGGCGCTTTGCCCAAAGCCCCCATGTCCGCCGGCCTGAACATCGCCCAACAAGACGCCGTCAACCACCTGGGCGGCCCCTGCCTGGTGCTGGCCGGTGCCGGTTCGGGCAAGACGCGGGTCATCACCCACAAGATCGGCAAGCTGGTGCAGGCCGGGCTGGAGGCCAAGCGCATCGCGGCCATCACCTTCACCAACAAGGCGGCGGCCGAGATGCGCGAGCGCGCCAAGGCCTTGATTGGCAAGCCGGCCAAGGACGTGCTGATCTGCACCTTCCACGCGCTGGGTGTGCGCCTGTTGCGCCAGGACGGCGCGGTGCTGGGGCTCAAACAGCAGTTCAGTATCCTCGACACCGACGACATCACCAGCATCCTCAAGGACTGCGGCGCCACCAGCGACACGGCCACGGCGCGCCAGTGGCAGTGGGCCATCAGCGCCTGGAAAAGCGCGGGCCTGAACGCGGCCGAGGCGCTGGCGCAAGCCACCAACGACAACGAGCGCCACATCGCGGTGCTGATGGGCCGCTATGAGGAACGCCTGAGCGCCTACCAGAGCGTGGACTTTGACGACCTGATCTCGCTGCCACTCAAGCTGCTGCGCGATCACGCCGAGGTGCGTGAGAAGTGGCAGAAGCAGATGGGCCACGTGCTGGTGGACGAGTACCAGGACACCAACGCCACCCAGTACGAGCTGCTCAAGCTGCTGGTGGGCGAACGTGCGCGTTTCACGGCCGTGGGCGACGACGACCAGAGCATTTACGGCTGGCGCGGCGCCACGCTGGACAACCTCAAGCGGCTGCCGCAGGACTTCCCCGAGCTGCGCGTCATCAAGCTGGAGCAGAACTACCGCTCCACCAGCGCCATCCTGCGCGCGGCCAACAACGTCATCGGCCCCAACCCCAAGCTCTTTCCCAAGACGCTGTGGAGCGACCTGGGCGAGGGCGAACCGGTGCGTGTGGTGGACGCCGATCACGAGGACCACGAGGCCGAGCGCGCGGTGGCGCGCATCCAAAGCCTGCGCGCCAATTCCAGCCACAAGGAGTTCAAGGACTTCGCCATCCTCTACCGCGCCAACCACCAGGCGCGGCCCTTCGAGACCGCGCTGCGGCGCGCGCAGATTCCGTACAAAGTCTCAGGCGGGCAGAGCTTTTTTGACCGCGCCGAGATCAAGGACCTGTGCGCCTGGCTGCGCCTGATCACCAACAACGACGACGACCCGGCTTTCATGCGCGCGGTCACCACGCCCAAACGCGGCATCGGCCACACCACGCTGCAGGCGCTGGGCAACTTCGCGTCGCAGTACAAGCTCAGCCTGTTCGAGTCGCTGTTCTCACATTCGCTGCCCAGCGCGGTGTCGGCGCGCGCCGTGGGTGGGCTGCACGAGTTCGGCCGTTACCTCAACGAGCTGGAGCACCGCGCCCGCCACACCCTGGGCACCGAGGCGGCACGCACCTTCCTGAACGATTGGCTCAAGGACATCGGCTACGAAAAACACCTGTACGACGCCGAGGACAGCGAAAAGCTGGCCGCCGCCCGCTGGAACAACGTGCTGGAGTTTTGCGACTGGATGGCCGGCCGTTGTGGTGGCGAGGTGGACGAGAGCACAGGCATCGCCGACGAGCGCAAGAGCATGCTGGAGGTGGTGCAGACCATCGCACTCATCTCCACGCTGAGCGAACGCGAGCAGGACCAGAACGTGGTCACGTTGTCCACCCTGCACGCCTCCAAGGGCCTGGAGTGGCCACATGTGACCCTGGTGGGCGTGAACGAGGGTTTGTTGCCTTTCAAGCTGGACGATGCCGACAACGACCTGAGCGCCGAGGCCTTGGCCCAGCGCCTGCAGGAAGAGCGCCGCCTGATGTACGTGGGCATCACCCGGGCCCAGCGCACACTGGCGGTGAGCTGGCTCAAGCGCCGCAAAAAGGGCCGCGAGACGGTGCCCGGCACACCCAGCCGCTTCATCAAGGAGATGGCGCTGGACCAGACAACCATCAAGGAAGACCCGCGCGAAAAACTCAAGGCCTTGCGCGCCGAGTTCGCGCAACGCGCGCAGGCCGCAGCGGCAGCTGACAAGCCCTGATTCAGTGCGCCCCGCAGTGGGCAAACAGGTTGCGCGCGTCGCTGCGCACCTGTGTCTCCACATCGGCCAGGCCCAGCAGGCTGTGGAACAGGTGGTCGTGTGAGAGCGGCTGCTTGGCTTGGCTGGCCAGGCAATCGTGGACCCAACCGCGCGTCTGGCGCAACGCCGGCGACACCCACGTGACCATGGGCACGTGTTTTTGCGTTTCGGGTGCCATCGCGTAAGGCAGGCCGTGCAGGTAGAGGTTGTTTTCGCCCAGCGACTCGCCGTGGTCGGACACGTAGACCATGGCGCTCGGTTGTGCGTGCTGCTTGAGCCAGGTCACGGTTTGGGCCAGCACGTGGTCGGTGTAGCGGATGCTGTTGTCGTAGGCGTTGACCACCGCTTGCCGCTCGCACTTCTGCAGGGCATTGGTGTCGCACTCGGGCGTGAAGTGTTTGAGCGCGGCCGGCGTGCGTTTGAAGTAGGCCGGCCCGTGGCTGCCCATCTGGTGCAACACCACCACCACGCCGCGCGCGCGTTTGACCGGGTCCAGCGCGGCGATGCGTTCGTCGAGGCCGTGCAGCATGACCTCGTCAAAACACGCGCCATCCGGGCACAGGCCGGGCAGGTTCAGTGCGCGGGTGTCCACGCTGGGCACGCGATCACACACACCTTTGCATCCGGACTGGTTGTCCACCCACAACACGGCCAGCCCGGCGTGTTGCAGCACATCCAGCAGGTTCTCAAAGCGGTCCTGGCTGCCCACAAAGGCCTCGCGTCCCAGGTGCGAAAACATGCACGGCACCGACGCCTGGGTGCTGGTGCCACACGATGTGACCTGGCTGAAGTAGGTCAGGTCGCCTTCTTGTGCCAGGCGCGACAGCTCGGGGTTGGTGTCGCGTGGGTAGCCACCGAGCGCGAAGTTGGCCGCGCGCGCGGTTTCGCCCAGCACCAGCACCAGCAGCGGGGCGGGTGCACGCGGGTTGCTCGGGTGGGCGTCGGTGCCCAAGGGCTGCAGGGGCGCCAGCGTGGCCGGCCCGGCCAGCGCCCGGCTGGTGGACCAGGCGGCGTTGAAGGGGTTGACCATGTAGCGCAGCGACTTGTGGTTGCGCATCAAGGGCGCCAGGTCTTGAAACCCCAGCACCAGCAAGCCGCCGGCCACCAGCAGCGCGGCCCCCAAGGCCAGCAGGTTGTGTTGGAGCTGGCGTGGCCACGGCAGGCGCGCCACCGGCTGGCGCAGCAGCCAGACCCCCGGCAGCAGCAGGCCCCAGGTGAAGGTCCACAACAAGCTGGGCGAGAGCAGGTCGCGCACTTCGCGCAGGTCGGTCTGCAGGGTATTGGTCATCATGCCGGGGTCGATCACCACCCCATAGGCCAGCATGAAGTGGCTGCTGCTGGCGGCGGTGGCCAGGCACAACAGGGCCAGGGGCTTGGTCAGGCGCGGCCAGCTCAGCGGGGCCAGCACCAGCCACAGGGCGGCGGCGATGAACAGGGCGGTGCCGGCGATGAACAGCCCACCCCGCCAGCCGGCCAGATCGGGCAGTGCCCACAGCGCGCGCCACAGCGGCAGGTTGCCCAAGGTGGCCAGCCACAGCGCCAGGGCGCCACTGAGCCACAGGGGGTGGCGTGCCGGGCGGGCGGGCGGGTGCGCGGTGGGCGATGCGGATGTCATGAGCGCAGTGTCTGGCGCTCAAATTAACCTTCCCTTAACCGTTTGCCGCCGCCGGGGTGGGCCAGGTGATGCGCCAGCCGTGTGACCATTCGGCGGTGGGGGGCGCGGGTTGCAACTCGGCGTCGTGTTCGGTGGCGATGCGCCGCACCAGGGTCAGGCCAATGCCGAGGTTCTGGCCAGGCTGCGCCGGGGCGGATGCGTTTGTGGGACCACCCCCGTCATCAAGCACATCGATGCCGTAGGCGTTGGCGCTGCGCCAAACGCGCACCAGCACCTGGGTGCCGCGCGGTGTGTGGCGCAGGGCGTTGTCCACCAGGTTGCGCAGCGCCAGTTCCAGCATCAGCGGGTGGCCGTGGGTTTGTTGGCCCGGTGCGTCGTCTTGCAGGCCCAGCTCGCGCCCACCTTCAAACGCGGCCTGGGCGTGGTCGGCGATCACGGCGGAGGCCAGTTCGGCCAGTCCCACCGCCACCATGCCTTGCCGGTTGAGGCCCTGGGCACGCGCCAGTTCCAGCAACTGCGACAGGATGCGGCCGGCGCGCAGGGCGTCGCGTTCCACCTGTGCCAGCGCCTGCGCACGTTCGGTGGCGTCGCCGCTGCTGCGGGCCAGCTGGGCCTGCCAGACCAGGGCGGTCAGTGGCGTGCGCAGCTCGTGTGCCACGTCGGCCGCAAAACCGCGCTCGCGCCGCACCTGGTCTTGCAGGTTCTGCACCAGGGTGTTGATGGCGTGCACCGTGCCCTGGAGTTCCACAAAACGGCGTTCATCGGGCAGGTGCTTGCCGCTGTGCAGATCGAGTGCTGCCACCTGGCCCGCCAGCCGGCGCAAAGGGCTGAGGCCCCGCTTGAGGGCCCAGGCCAGCAGCAGCGCCACCAGTGGCAGCAACACCAGGGCGGGGCGCACGATGTGTTCAGCGATGTCGCGGCCCAGCGCCGCGTGCGCTTGTGTGGGCACCAGCACCACGGCGCGGCGCGGCGTGCCGTGGTCGGTCGCGTCCTGCACCCACATGCGCCATTCGCCGGGCAGGCCGGGCAGGCGCAGGCGTTGCAGGCCGGCGCGCAGGTCGGTGGGCAGTTGGGCCTGCAGGCCGTGGCTGTCCAGGCGCAGGCTGGGGCCGCTCCAGAGCAGCACGGCCCACTCGGTGGTGTAAGCCTCTTTGTGTCGGGTCAGTGCGGTGGCGTCGCGCGGGGGGCTGGTAGACGCGGCTTCGGGCCACTGTGCCGCCGGCAGCGCCAGCCAGTGGCTGGCCACCGATTTCAGCTGACCCTCTGCGATTTCCTCGGCTTCGTGGTGGCCGGTGTAAAAGGCCACGCCCGCGAGGGTGAGCCACACGGCGGTGGTGGTGCCCAGCACCCACCACCACAGGCGAAGCCACAGGCTCTGGGGGCGCGACGTCATCCCACGTCCTTGGGCATGAAGTAGCCGACGCCGCGCACGGTTTTCACGATGCCCTCGCCCAGCTTGCGCCGCAGGTGGTGGATGTGGACCTCCAGCGCGTTGCTCTCCAGCCCTTCGTCGAAACCGTAGAGCGATTGCTCCAGCCGGTCGCGGCTGAGCACCTGGCCACGCGCCTGCCACAGGGTCATCAGCACCGCCCACTCCTTGGTGCGCAGTTCCACCGGCTGGCCGGCGCGCGTCACATGCCGCGTGGCGGGGTCGATGGCCACCTCGCCGATGTGGATGAGCGGGTTGGCGCGGCCGGCGCTGCGCCGCAGGGCCACGCGCATGCGGGCCAGCAGTTCATCGGCGTCGAAGGGTTTGACCAGGTAGTCGTCGGCGCCCTGGTCAAGGCCGGCAATGCGGTCGGGCACGGCGTCGCGGGCGGTCATGATCAACACCGGCAGGTCGGGGTGGGGCAGGCGCTCCTGCCCAGGGATGGGCGGCGGTTGGCGGCGCAGGCGTTGCAGCAGGTCGCCGCCGTCGCCGTCGGGCAGGCCCAGGTCGAGCAGCATCAGGTCAAAGGCCTCGGTCTGCAGTGCCGACCACGCGTGGGCCACGGTGGCGCAGTGGTCCACCGCATAGCCCACGCCCTTGAGCATGGCCACCAGGCCGCCGGCAATGCCGGCATCGTCTTCCACAATCAGCACGCGCATAGGGGCAAAGGGTAGGCGTTGTAGGGTGTCAGTGTAGTCACCCGGTATTCGAGCCTGCCTGGGTTAAGCCCGGCTTAATCGCGGTCGCTTGCAATCCGCGCATGCGTTGGAATTCCTTCTTGTCTGTGCCCGTGGTGCGTGCCGGTGGGCTGCTGTTGGTGGCCGCCTTGCTGTGGGATCTGGGCGGGCAGGACGTGGCCGTGATGCACTGGTGGGGCGACGCCAGCGGCTTCGCCTTGCGCCACCACCCCTGGCTGGAGCGCTATGCCCACGATGGTGTGCGCCGGCTGCTGGTGGCCGTTTTGCTGATCGGCCTGGTGGTGCTGGCGCTGGGTCGTGGGCCGGTGCGCGGCTGGTCCGGCCGCGAGCGCCTGTCGGTGGGCCTGGGCGTGCTCGCGGCTTTGTTGGTGGTGAACGTGATCAAACGCGCCAGCCTGACCAGTTGCCCTTGGGACCTGGCCGAATTCGGCGGACCGGCGCAGTACGTGTCGCACTGGATGCTGGGCCTGGCCGACGGCGGCGGGGCGCACTGCTTTCCGGGCGGGCATGCCTCGTCGGCGTTGGCCTTCGTGGGCGTGGCCTTGCCCTGGCTGAGCGGCCGGCGTGGCACCGGCTGGACGGGGGCGCTGCTGCTGGTGGCGCTGTTGTTGGCCGGCGCTGCGCTGGGCGCAGTGCAGACGTTGCGTGGCGCCCACTACCCCAGCCACACCCTGTGGACCATGGTGATTTGTTATGCCGCCAACGCTGCCGTGTGGTGGGCGGTGCATCGCGGTGCGGCCGCCCGCGAACAGCGTTACCAGCCCAGCCCGATGTGAAGGGGCAGGTAGACCGCCATGCCGCTGAGGATGGTGCCCAGCACCCCACCGCGCCAGAAAAACCAGGCCGCGCCCACGGCCGCTGCGTACAGGCGGGCGTCTTGCCAGGTGTTGACCAGCACGCCGTGTGTGGTCAGCACCTCAGGGGCCACCACGGCTGACAGGGCCGCCACCGGCGCGTAGCGCAGACCGCGCTGGGCCCAACCGGGCAAGGTCCAGGGGCTGTCGGAGATGAAGAACAGCGAGCGGGTGACCACGGTGATCACCGCCATGCCGACGATGCTCATCAGCGAGGTCCAGGTGATGTCAAACATGGCGGGCCTCCTCATGCGGGCCGGTTTTGCCCGTGGCCTCCAGCACCAGGCAGATGGCCACCGCACTGGCGATGGCGACCAGGATGTTGAGTTTGAGCGGCAGGGCATAGGCCACCACCGCCGCGCTGGCCGCCACACCGGCCGACACCGCGCGCAGCCGGGACGTGACCAGCGAACAGCCCACGCCCAACAGGGCCAGGATGCCGGCAAAGCCCAAACCCCAGGCCGTCGGAATGACGTTGGCCAGCGCCACACCCAGCAGGCTGGACACCATCCACGCACCGTAGTTGATGGCGCAGTTGCCGGCCAGGTAGGCGTGTTGCGCCACCTGCTGCGCTTCGTTCTGCGGGGCGTGGGGGTAGCGCCTGGCAAAGTACACGTAGGTCAGGTCACCGGTGAGGTAGCCCGTGACCAGGCGCTCCCAGCGGGGCAGGTGCATCATGTGTGGCCGCAGGTGGACCGAAAACACGATGAAGCGCAGGTTGACGCAGAAGGCCGTGGCCAGGATCACCCAGATGGGCGCACCGGCGCCCAGCAACGGGATGGCGGCGAGCTGCGCGCTGCCGGCGTAGACCAGCAGCGTCATCAGCGAGGCCTCCAGCGGGCTCAGGCCCGACTTGACCATGGCCACCCCCGTCATCAGCCCCCAGGCGGCGATGCCCATGGCCACCGTGGCCTGGTGTTGCAGCCCCAGCCGGTACTCGGGGTGCTCGCGGTAGATGCGCTTAAGAAACATGGTCGGGCCCGGTGGCGCCCAGGCGTTGGCCAGGGTGCAGGTCGGCCCCTTGCAGGAAGGCGGTGGCGGGCAGGCGTTTGCCGCCGGCGCGCTGCAGTTCCGTCAGCCGCAGCACACCCTGGCCGGTGGCCACACGCACCCCTTGTGCGCTGGCTTCGAGCACGGTGCCTGGGGGGGCGTCGGATGCGCCGGGTTCAGCGAAGGCCGCCCAGATCTTGAGGTTTTCTTGGCCTTGGTGGGTGAGCGCGCCCGGAAACGGGTCGAAGGCGCGCACCCGGCGCGCCAGCACCTCCGCCGGCAAGGTCCAGTCGATCAAGGCCTCGTGTTTCTCAATCTTGTGTGCGTAGGTCACGCCTTCGGCGGGCTGGGGCGTGCGCCTCAGCTGATCCAGGCGCGCCAGCGCGTCCACGATCAGGCGGCCACCCAGCGCCGCGAGCTTGTCGTGCAGGCGGGCGGTGTTGTCGTCGGCGGCGATGGGCAGGGTTTCCATCAGCAGCATGTCGCCGGTGTCCAGGCCAGCGTCCATTTGCATGATGGTGACGCCGGTTTGGGTGTCACCGGCTTCGATGGCGCGGTGGATGGGCGCCGCACCCCGCCAACGCGGCAGCAGCGAGGCGTGGATGTTCAGGCAGCCTTTGGCCGGGGTGTCCAGCACCCATTGGGGCAAGATGAGCCCGTAGGCGGCCACCACCATGGCGTCCAGGCCGGCGTCGCGCAACAGCCACTGTGCGGCCTGGGCGTCGTCGGGGTATTTGCCGTCCAGGCGCAGGCTGCGCGGTTGGGCCACTTGCAGGCCGTGGTCCAGTGCCAGCAGTTTCACGGCCGATGCCTGCAGCTTCATGCCCCGGCCAGCCGGGCGGTCGGGCTGGGTCAGCACCAGCGGGACTTCGTGGCCGGCTTCCAGCAAGCGCTGCAGGGCCACGGCGGCAAATTCCGGCGTGCCGGCGAATGCGATTTTCATGGGGCGTTGGTTTGACAGCTCACTCGACGAAGCGCTCGGACGGCTCGAATTCGGGTTCGTCGGTGGTCAGCAGCTGGCGCACAGTGCCACCCGGATCCAGGTGCACATGCAACTGCCTGCGGCGCATATTGTCCAGGAAGCGGTAGGTCCAGATTTCCCCTTCGAAGCGCGCCACGCGCTCGACCAAGGCCGGACGACCGTAGCGCATCAGCACGTCATCGCGGCGCCAGCTACCGACTTGAATGTGGGCGAAGTCGTTGGGTTCCAGCACCTGTTGCGTGTGGGTCAACCGGCCGTTGGCATCGAAGTCGAGGTTGTGCACCCAGGGGCCGGCGGGCTGGTAAGAGTATTGCAGGCGCTCGCCATCGGGCAGGCGGTGCACCGCGCTGGGCGGGCCGAGTCGGGCCAGGGTGTCGTCGCGGCTGCTGCCCAGGGGCATGCGGTCTGGCGTGGCGCAGGCGGCCAGCAGCGCGGCGAGCATCGCCAGCACAGGCCACAGCAGCCAGCGCCTGGGCGTCATTCGCGGGCCTCGCGTTCGGCCTTGAGCAGCTTGGTTTTGATGCGGTTGCGCTTGAGCGGCGAGAGGTATTCAACGAAGACCTTGCCCATCAGGTGGTCCATTTCGTGCTGAATGCACACGGCCAGCATGCCTTCGGCCTCGATGGTGCGCGGCTGGCCTTCGCCGTCCAGCGCGCGCACGCGCACCGCGGTGGAGCGCTCCACGCCGTCGTAAATGCCAGGCACCGACAGGCAGCCTTCCTCGCCCTTGCGGGTTTCGGGGCTGGCCCACTCGATCTCGGGGTTGATGAGCACCAGGGGCTGGTCGCGTTCTTCGCTGACGTCGATCACGATCAGGCGCTGGTGCACGTCCACCTGGGTGGCTGCCAGACCGATGCCGTTGGCTTCGTACATGGTGGCCAGCATGCGCGGGATGAGCGCACGCACGGACTCGTCCACTGCGGCCACGGGTTTGGCGACGGTGTGCAGGCGGGGATCGGGGTAACGCAGGATGGGGAGCAGGTCGGCGGACGGCATGGTGAACAAGGCAAAAAAGTGTGAGCGCGCCAGACGGCGGTTCCCTTCAAATGGGGACGCTGGCGCGGATTTGTAGCTATTTTCGCCACTTTTGAGTCTGGCCGAGTGGGCGCTCGGGCCTAATCATTGCCTAATCAAGGGCTTGGGCGCAAAATCAAACGCAAATTGTCAAGAAATGGTGGGCGCCGACGTGCCTGGGTGCCGCCCGCCAGCAACAGGGCTTCAACATGCCGTTTTCCCCTTTTTGTACGCGTCCGACCGCCCGCCATGCGGCGCTGGCCCTCGGCACGGCGGCTTGGCTGGCTGCCGGTGTGGTGCAGGCCCAGTCGGCCACCCAGCGTTATCCCATCACGCCACAACAACGCGACACCGCGCAACAGGTGGCGCAGGCCGGCGTGGCGCTGAGCGAGTTGGCGCCCAACGCGCCCAGCAGCCACACGGTACAACGCGGTGACACCTTGTGGGGCATTTCGGGCCTGTTCCTCAAGAGCCCCTGGCGTTGGCCCGAGCTGTGGGGTATGAACCTGCAGGCCATCCGCAACCCGCACCTGATTTACCCTGGCCAGAAGCTGGTCCTGGACACCTCCAGTGGCCGCGCCATCCTGCGTTTTGCCCAAGACGGCACGGGTGGTGTGCCCACAGTCAAGGTGTCACCGAGGGTGCGCTCCGAGAGTTTGGCCGACAGCGCCATCCCTGCGCTGTCACCGCAGCAGATCGAGCCCTTCCTGACCGAAGCCATCATCGCCGATCAGGACTCGCTGGGCGACGCACCGCGCATCGTGGCCGCCCAGGAGGGCCGCGTGTTGCTCAGTCGCGGTGACCGGGCCTATGCCCGTGGCCTCACCGGCTATGGCACACAAGGCACGGCGCTGAGCATGGACCCGGGTGAGCCGCGCGCCTTCCGCGTGTTCCGCAACGTCACGCCCTTGAAAGACCCCACCACCGGCGACGTGCTGGGTTATGAGGCCAAGTTCCTGGGACGTGCCACGTTGGTGCGGCCCGAGGAAATGCGCGAGACCCCGGGCAGCGGCGGCAAGTCCACGCTGGAGCTGGTGCCCGCCACCATCGACATCGTGCAGACCAAGGAAGAAATCCGCGCGGGCGACCGATTGCTGCCCGAGCCGCCGCGCGCTTTCCGCAACTACGTGCCCACCGCAGCGCCAGCCGATGTGAATGGCCAGGTGGTGTCGGTGTATGGCAACGCCGTCACCTACGCCGGCCAGAGCCAGGTGGTGGTGATCAACCGTGGAACAGAACACGGCCTGCAGCCGGGCCACGTGCTGGCGGTGTTGCTCAACAGCACCAAGGTCACCGACACCACCGACAAGCAGCGCGTGCAAATCCAGTTGCCCGGTGAGCGCAATGGCCTGATGATGGTGTTTCGCACCTTCGAGCGCGTGTCGTACGCGCTGGTGCTGGAAATCGCCGACGGTGTGACCGTGGGCGCCCGGGTGATCAGCCCCAACCCCAGTCCCTGACAGGGCAGGCTGAGCGCACAAGACAAAAAAGACATCGCAGGGAGGCGCCGTGGAGCGCGACGAACTGGGCGCCTGGTTGCGCCTGCTGCTCACGCCTGGCGTGGGCAATGCCACCGCACGCCAGTTGCTGGCCGCTTTGGGTGGCCCCCATCAGGTCTTTGAGCAATCCCCCGCCGTGCTGGCTTCGCTGGTCGGGCCGCGTCTGGCCGATGCGCTGTTGGCGCCACCGCCCGAATGGGGCCGCCAGCTCAGCACGACCTGGGCTTGGTTGCAAGCCGGTCCGGCCCACCATGTGCTGAGCTTGGCGGACGCAGGCTACCCTCCCGACTTGCTGCAGATGCCCGATCCGCCCACGCTGCTCTTCGTGCAGGGCAGCCTGGCCGCGCTGGCCCACCCGCAGCGGGTGGCTGTGGTGGGCAGCCGCAACCCCACACCCCAGGGCCAGCTCAATGCGCGCGAGTTCGCGCGCGCCTTGGGCCACGCTGGTGTGTGTGTGGTGTCGGGCCTGGCCCTGGGGGTGGACGGCGGCGCCCACGAAGGCGCGCTCGATGCCGGCGCCCCCACCGTTGCCGTGGTGGGCACCGGGCTGGACCGCGTGTACCCCGCACGGCACAAGGCGTTGGCGCACCGCATTGCCGCCACTGGCGCGCTGATCAGCGAGTACCCGCTGGGCACGCCGCCGCTGGCACCCCACTTTCCCAAGCGCAACCGGCTCATTGCCGCGCTGGGGCAGGGCACGCTGGTGGTGGAGGCGGCGCTGCAGTCGGGTTCGCTCATCACCGCCCGTTTGGCGGCCGACATGGGGCGCGATGTGTTTGCCATTCCCGGCTCCATCCACTCGCCGCAGTCGCGCGGCTGCCATGCACTGATACGCCAGGGCGCCAAGCTGGTGGAGTCGGCGCAGGACGTGCTGGAAGAGTTGCACGTGTTGCCGCCGGCCGATGCCGCTGCCCCCGCCGATGAGCCCCCCGAGGTGCCCGCAACAGGCGATGCGGCTTTGCTGGCGGCACTGGGTCACGACCCGGTGGGCCTGGACGCGCTGCAAGCTCGCACCGGCTGGCCCACGGCGCAGCTGCAGGCGGCGCTGTTGGAACTGGAGTTGGTGGGCGAGGTCGGGCGCTTGCCTGGCGGGCTGTTTCAACGCGTGGGCCGCGTCTGAGCCGCTGTTTAAGAAATTCTTAGGGAAGCGTTAAGCGCAATTTAGCAGCGCGCTGGGGGCCACATTTTTAGACTGCATGGCAGGCACGGAGGCGCACGGTGCGCCACCGCCCACCCGGAGTTTTTCATGCAATTCAACGCCCTCGAAATCAGTGCCGTGGCCCTGTCGGCCGCCACCGCCACCGCCACCGCCCCCCGGCTCGACCTCTACGCCGGTATCCACAAGGCCTTGCGCGCCGCCATGAGCGATGCCTTGCTCACCCTTGGCCGCTGCGACACGCAGGACCCCGTTGAGGTGTCCGCCATGGCGACCACCCTGCGCGAACTGCTGTTTTTCTGTGAACAGCACGTGCTGCACGAAGACCGCTTCATGCACCCCGCCCTGCACGCCCGCGCGCCGGGGGTGAGCGACCACGCCGCCGACGACCACCACGGCCACCTGGAGCACATTGCCATGCTGCGCGCCGAGGTCGACGCGCTGCTGGCGCGTGCGCCCGCCCACCGCGAGTCCGCAGCCCTGGCGCTGTACCGCCGGCTGTCGCTGTTCGTGGCCGAGAACTTCGAGCACATGCTGATCGAGGAGACCCGCCACAACGCCGCCCTGTGGGCGCACTACAGCGACGCCGAGCTGGCCGCTCTGCACGACGCGCTGCTGGCGTCGGTTCCGCCGCAAGAGATGATGGCCACGTTGCGTTGGCTGGTGCCCTTCGTGGCGCACGCCGAGCGCTGCGCCTTGCTGGCCGACATGCGTGCCCACGCGCCGGCGCCGGCCTTCGAGGCGGCGTTGGGTGTGGTGCGGCCGCACCTGAGCGAGCGCGACTGGGGCAAGCTGGTTCAGGCCCTCGGCCTGCCCGCCTGAGCGCCATCACCCCTGGGTCAGCACCACCTGCCCTGACACGCAGAGGCGGAAGCGGCCGCGGCCGGTTTTCTCCAGCCGCAGGCCCACGTTCTGCTCCAGCAGGCGGCGTTGCAACAGCAGCAGCCGCGCCTCCAGGTTGTCCACCACATCGGGCAGGCCCAGGCTGGGGTCCAGCCGCAACTCGCGGTTGGAAAACTCGGTGCGGCCGTGCGCGGCATGGTCGCGCAGCAGCTTGCACAGGATGGCGCCTGCCACCCCTTTGATGAGGTAGCTGCCGTTGACGAACACGCTGTGGTGGGCCAGAAAGCAACGCACCTGCAGCACCGCCGGTGTCTGTGGGCAGGGGCCGGTGTCGGTCGGGGGGGCTTCCGGCGCATCGCCATGGGCTTGGAGGTGGGCCAACGTGGCGCCCACCTGGCCGGCCAGCGCCACCAGCATGTCTTCGTCTTCAAAGCTGAAGCGCATGTCCTGCCCGCTTTCCACGAACAGCACGCCCAGCAGCCGGCCCGCGCAGCGCATGGGCACCGCCATCTGACTGCGCGGCTCGGGCAGGCCGGGGTAGGGGATTTCCTGGCCCGGCGCCGCATCGGCTTCGCCCAGTCCGCTGCGCACCGCCTGGCTGTAGCGGTAGGCGCTGGTCAGGTGGTTGACGCGCACGGCGGTTTGCTCCTGCGCGGCCACGCCGATGACGCCGTCGCCCAAGGCAATTTCTGACCCCACACCGGACAGCGGGTAGCCACAACTGGCCACGGTGTAGAGCGAGCTGCCCGCTTCGTCGCACAACAACACCATGGCGTGGGGCATGTCCAGCGGGCCACGCAAGGTGTCGATCAAGGTGTTGAGCAGCGCGTCCAGCGAGGTGCTGCGGCTGAGCTGGTCGCTCGCGCGCCGCAGCAGCGCCAGTTGGCCGCTGCGCTCCGGTGGCGCAGGCAGGGGCTGGCCGTCCACGGCTTCGATGCCCAGCACCGCGTAGATGTCGGACCCGCGCAGGCGGAACACCTCGGCCAGGCCTTCGTGTGAGGCGATGCCGGCCAACTGCGCCTTCATGCCTTCGAACACCGGGCCGCTGGTTTCGGTGCGCAGGTAACGAAGGTGCAGGCGGTAGAACTGCGCGGTCTGCGGGTGCAACACCAGCACCGTGGCCTGGGGCTGGGCCAGGATGTTCTGGCGCGTCTTGTTGAAAAACTGGAAGGACAGCGCCACGTGCGCCTCGTCCACGTAGAACACCTGTGACAGGTAGGCCACGTTGGGCGTGCCGTCGGCCGAACAGGTGGCCATGGTGGCGGGGACCGCACCTTCCATGCAGGGGCGCAGGGCGCTCAGCGTCAGGCTCATGTTCCCACCCCCGGCGTCATCAACGGTATGCCGGCGCGTGGCCCGGGGCTTTGGTCGAAGGCCTGTTCGGGGCAGAAAACGATGGCCACCACATCGTCGATGCGGTGGGCCAGCATGGCCTGGGTGAAGGTGGGCGGGAAGCCCACCGCACCGACCTCACGTTCCATGGATTCGCGGTAGCGCTGCAGGATGGGCAGGTCGCTCACCGCCATGGGGCGCAAGTTGACCTGACGGCTCTTGAGCTGCAGCGTCTGGTGGCTGGCCGGTGAACTGAAGACCACCGCCACCTGGCCGGTGTGGGCGATGTCATCGAGCAACTGGCCGGCCTGACTGCGCGACACGTAGACCGTGACCTCGCGCCCACCGTCGGCCACATGGCTGCCCACCGCACGCATGAGGCTGGGCACACGTGTCGCACTGGCAGATGCGACGATCACCGACACCCCCCGTGCCATCAGTGCGAGGTATTCAGGGGGCAGCAGGGGGGTGGCGTCGGTCATGGTGAGGGACGCTCGGTGGCTCAGGCGAGCAGGCGTTCGGGGTTGGCGTCGAGCTTGTTGAGTGCGTCGCGGGTGGCGCGCAGCGTCAGCGTTTCGGCTTCGCAGGGCTTGAGCAGGCCGGCTTCGAGGTAGCTGGCCACACGGCCTTGCTGCAGCAAAAAGCTGCGCCGCTCGGGGCCGGCAAACAGGAAGAGCTGCTTGTGTGGGCTGCGCCACGAGAGCTGCACCAGGCTGGCAAAGCCGTTGTGACTGAGCTCGAACCAGGCGCCGCGCTCCAGGCCCTTGGCCCAGGCCCGCAGCGCGGACGAGACTTTCTGTTCGGTGTCCGGCACCACCACGATGTCCGAGGCGTCCACGCCGGTGATCATCTCGATGCTGTACTGGTCGAGCTTGATCTGCTCGACCTCGGTGTCGGCCAGGTAGGCGTCGAGGCTGCCCAGGCGCTGGGTCATGTCTTGCAGCCACTGGTCGGACAAGGGTTGGGTGCGGGCCATGAAGGCCTCCACCAGCGCGTCGCTCACGTGTTTGATGTGTTGGTCCTGCAGCGCGGCCGTCAGCCCCAGCAACGTCATGCCTTCGCGCAGCCGCGCCATCAGGCCGGGCAGGCGGCCAATCACCTTGGCGCGTTCGGCGCGGGTGGGCTTGGCGCTGGCCATCCACAGCAGTTCGCCGGCCACGGCACGGAAACCGGTGGACACGGCGTGCTGCGCCCCATGACGCACCGTGGCCACCGCCAGCACCTCGGTCCAGACGTGGAACAGGAAATCGCGCACCGGTTCGGCCACCGGCGCCTGGCCCAGCAGCTTGCGCAGCTCGATGGTGAACTTCACCGTCAGCGTTTCCTTGAGCTCCACCTGCTCGGCCAGGTTGGCCAGCTTCTGGGTTTCGCCGCGCTCCAGCAGGTGCTGCGAGAGGAAAGCCTCGAACTCCTTGTGAACGATCTCGAACACCTTGCGGCCGGTCTCGGGGTATTGCTCCACCACCTGCACGATGCGGCGCATCTCCGCTTCCAGCGGCTCCAGCGAGACGCTGGCGTCAAAGCCCATCACGCAGGCGCCCATGCGGTCGAGCAGCAGGCGCGCCGGGTGGTCGGTGCTGCCCAGGAAATCCGCGTCCACCAGGGCCACGCGCAGCACCGGCATCTGCAGCCGCGCAAACCACACGCGGATGCTGGGCGGCAGGCGCTCCTCGGCCAGGATGCTGTCGAAAATCAGCGCCACCACTTCGATGACGGCTTTGTCCTGCTGGCTGGACGCGGCCTGTTTGAGCGCGCGTGTCTGCTGCCGCAATTCGGCCACGCCGGCCTGGTAGGCCTCGGGTGCGATGGCACCGGCGTCGGCCGCACGCAAGGCGCCTGGCGTGGGCGGGTGGGGCATGGCCACCATCAGGGTGGTGGCGTCGGCACGGGCCTTGTGGGACGGCGCCGAACCGCCGCCACCCGGTGCGCCAGCGCCAGGCCCGCCCGCAACACCTGGTGTGGGGGTGCCCGCGCCCATCCAGCGCGCCGCCGCCGGGATGTGATCGGCCAACAGCTGGCGCATGCGCTGCGTCATGTCCTGCAGCTTGGCGGCCACCGGGCTCATGCCCGCAGCGGGCGCGCCCGGCGGTGGGTGGGTGGGTGCTGGCCCGGTGGCGGCCGCGGCCCCATGGGCGGGCAGGGGGGCGCCGTCACGTCCACGCCGCACCAATGCACGCAAATCGATGTGAGGCAGCACCCCTTGCTGCAACAGCCAGGCGTTGGCCAGGTGGCAGGCTTCGTTGAACACCTGGGCCAGGCGGCGCTCCACCACTGGCTGGCAGTGGAGCCAGTCGTCGCGCGTCAGCCCGACGTCCGACCACGCCCCGAGCATGGCCTGTGTGATGTGTGCGGGCTGCACCGTGTCGTTGTGGGCCAGCTCGTGGGTTTGCTCCAGGTGTTGCAAGCGCAGCCGCAGGTCGTTGAACTCGTCCTGTGCTGGGGCCGCCAGCGTTTGGGCCAGCCGCCCCGCGAGGATTTGTATCTCCATGTCCTCTTCTTCGAGCAGGCGCAATTCGCTGCCCAAAGGTGTGCCCGAGGTGGAACTGGGTGCCTGCTCGAGCAGGCGCTGCCCGGCGGCGCGCTGCCAGGGTAGGGCGAGTGTCAGCCAGCTGCGGCGCAGGTTGTCTGCCAGCTGGACTTTGTCGCTGCTGGCACCCGGTTCGGGCAGCTTGTCCAACAGGGTGGCGATGTCCTTGACCACATCGGGCAGCGCCTTGAGCACATGGCGCAGCAGCAGGCGCCTGGCCTGCTGTGCGTGGGATGTGTGTGTGGCGGCGTCTGACACTTCAGCTGTGGTTCAGGGTGTGGGCCTCGATTGTCCCCGAGAAGCGCGAGCGTGCGCCGCCCCCGTGTGTCAGACCACGGCGCCCGCGTTCGGGTCGTTGGGGTCTTCCTTCTTGCCGCCGCCGCCGCCGCCACCCTTGATCAGGTCTTCGCGCTTGATGCCCAGCCACATGGCGATGGCGGCGGCCACAAACACCGAGGAGTAGATGCCGAACAGGATGCCGATGGTCAGCGCCATCGCGAAGTAGTGCAGCGTGGGGCCGCCGAACAGCAGCATGGACAACACCATGATCTGGGTCGAACCGTGGGTGATGATGGTGCGGCTGATGGTGGACGTGATGGCGTGGTTGATCACCTCCACCGTGTTCATCTTGCGGTACTTGCGGAAGCTTTCACGGATGCGGTCGAAGATCACCACCGACTCGTTGACCGAGTAGCCCAGCACCGCCAGCACGGCGGCCAGCACCGCCAGCGAGAACTCCCACTGGAAGAAGGCAAAGAAGCCCAGGATGATGATGACGTCGTGCAGGTTGGCGATGATGGCCGAGACCGCGTACTTCCATTCGAAGCGGATGGCCAAGTAGATCATGATGCCCAGGATCACCATGCCCAGGGCCTTGAGGCCGTCTTCCACCAACTCCTGGCCCACCTGCGGACCCACGAATTCGGTTCGACGCAGCTGCACCGCCGGGTTCTGGGCCTTGAGCGCGGCCAACATCGCCTCGCTCTGCTGGCCCGATGTCTGACCCTGCATGGCCGGCAGGCGCATCAGCACGTCGCGCGAGGTGCCGAAGTTCTGCACCGGCACATCGGCGTAGCCCAGGCCCTCGACCACTTTGCGCACCGCTTCCAGGTCGGCCGGTTGTTCGTAGGCCACCTCCATCACCGTGCCACCGGTGAATTCCACTGACAGGTGCAGGCCACGCGTGACCAGGAAAAACACCGCCAGTGCGAAGGTGACAAATGAAACCACGTTGAAAACCAACGCGTGTTTCATGAAAGGGATGTCCTTGCGGATCTTGAACAGTTCCATCGCGTGTGCTCCGCTTCAATCGGCCTTGACGGCAGGGGTCTTGACGGCGTCGTCCGAAGGTTTCCACACGGTGCCGATGGACACCGACTTCAGGCGCTTTTGGCGGCCATACCAGAGGTTGACCAGGCCACGCGAGAACAACACGGCCGAGAACATGCTGGTGAGGATGCCGATGCAGTGCACCACCGCAAAACCGCGCACCGGGCCGGAGCCAAACGCCAACAGCGCCACACCGGCGATCAGGGTGGTGATGTTGGAGTCCAGGATGGTGGCCCAGGCGTGTTCGTAACCGGCGTGGATGGCCGCCTGCGGCGACGCGCCGTTGCGCAGTTCTTCGCGCACACGCTCGTTGATCAGCACGTTGGCGTCGATGGCCATGCCCAGCGCCAGCGCCATGGCGGCGATACCGGGCAGGGTGAGGGTGGCCTGCAGCATGGACAGGACGGCCACCAGCAGCAGCAGGTTCAGCCCCAGCGCCAGGCTGGAGAACACGCCGAACAGCGCGTAGTAGACGCACATGAACAACACGATGACGGCAAAGCCCCACATCACGCTGTTGAAGCCTTTTTCGATGTTCTCGGCGCCCAGGCTGGGGCCGATGGTGCGTTCTTCGATGATCTCCATGGGCGCGGCCAGCGAGCCGGCGCGCAGCAGCAGGGCGGTGTCGTTGGCCTCCACCGTGCTCATCTGGCCCGAGATCTGCACCCGCCCGCCGCCAATTTCGCTGCGGATCACCGGTGCGGTCACGACCTCGCCCTTGCCCTTTTCGAACAGCAGGATGGCCATGCGTTTGCCCACGTTCTCGCGGGTCACGTCGCGGAACACGCGCGCGCCTTTGGCGTCCAGCGTCAGGTGTACGGCGGCTTCCTGGGTCTGGCTGTCAAAGCCGGCCTGTGCGTCGGTGAGGTTCTCGCCGGTCAGCATCGCTTCGCGTTTGGTGATGACGGCGCGCCCTTCGCGGTCTAGGTGGCGTTCCGAGCCAAACGGCACCGGCCCGGTGCCACGCTCGGCGGCGCGGCCTTCGGCGCTTTCGTCCACCATGCGCACTTCCAGCGTGGCGGTGCGGCCCAGGATGTCTTTGGCCTTGGCCGTGTCCTGCACGCCCGGCAACTGCACCACGATCCGGTCGGCGCCCTGCTGCTGGATCACCGGTTCGGCCACGCCGAGTTCGTTGATGCGGTTGTGCAGGGTGGTGATGTTTTGTTTGAGCGCCTGTTCCTGCACACGGCGGGCCGCTTCGGGGCGCATGCTCACCCGCACCACCAGGTCATCGCCAGGGGTGGCTTCGGCCACCAGCAGGTCGGGGAAGGTGTCTTGCAGCAGGTTGACCACCGGCTGGCGCGTGTCGGCTTCGCGCAGGCGGATTTCAATTTGCTGGCCGCTGCGCGAGAGGCCACCGTGGCGCAGGCCCTTGTCACGCATGGCGGTGCGCAGGTCGCCCACCAGGGTTTCGACGCGCCGGTCCAGCGCTGCCGCCATGTCCACCTGCAGCATGAAGTGCACGCCGCCACGCAAATCCAGGCCCAGGTACATGGGGGCGGCGTGCAGCGACGCCAGCCAGGCGGGGGTGCGCGGCAACAGGTTGAGTGCCACCACATGGCTGGGGTTGGCCGGGTCGGTGTTGAAGGCCCGTTCCAGCGCATCGCGCGCCTTGAGCTGGTCGTCGGTGCTGTTGAAGCGCGCCTTGACCGAGTTGCCGTCGAACTGCACCAGCGCGGCTTGCAGGCTGTTCGCCGCCAGCGCCTCTTCCACCTTGGTGACGGTGCCGGTGTCGACCTTGACCGTGGCCTTGCCCGCCGACACCTGCACCGCAGGCGCTTCACCAAAGAAGTTGGGCAGGGTGTAGATCACACCGATCAACAGCGCAACCACCAGGATCGCGTATTTCCAGAGCGGATAACGATTCATAAGAGAGCAAACCTCAAAAGCCGGCGCGCGGGGAATTCATCCAAGGGCACCGCAGATCCGGCTCCGCCGGTCTGCCAGTGCCGCCCCCTTGAGGGGGTGACGCGCCGCAGGCGCGGCGCGGGGGGAGTCAGAATTTGACGGTGCCTTTGGGCAGCACGGTGGCCACCGCGCTGCGTTGCATCTGGACCTCAACGCCGCTGGCAAGTTCCACACTGATGTAGGTTTCGCCAATTTTGGACACTTTGCCCAGCATGCCACCGGCGGTCACCACCTCATCGCCCTTGGCCAGCGCGTCCACCATGGACTTGTGCTCTTTTTGTTTCTTCATCTGCGGGCGGATCATGACGAAGTACAGCACCACAAACATCAACACCAGGGGCAGCATGCCCAGCAGCGTGTCTTGGGTGCTGCCGCCAGCGGCGGCTTGGGCGTAGGCAGAAGAAATGAACACAGCGGATCTCCAGTTCGAATCAATGAGGGCTCAAGCGAAACGCACGGCCCAGCCGCTGCCCCGCTTGAAGGCAACCGGGGATTGTATTCGGCTGGGTTGTCGGTGGCCGAATGACCCCGCCAGGGCGCGGCGGGGTCACGGGTTTGTCGCTTGTCAGGCGGCCTGGCGCACCGCCGGGTCACGCCACTGGGCCATCAGGCCGTCCCACCGGCTGCGGGCGGCGCGTGCGTTGCGTTCCTTCACATGGCCAAAGCCCTTGATCTGTTCGGGCAGGCGGGCGATGTCCAGGGCCAGGGCGTGGTTGCCGGCGTTCAGGCCACGCAACACCTCTTCGATGCTGGCGCGGTAGTCGGCAATGAGTTGGCGCTCCATGCGGCGCTCCTCGGTTTTGCCGAACACGTCCAGCGCGCCACCACGCAGGCCCTTGAGCTTGGCCAGCCATTTGAACGCGGTCAGCATGGCCGGGCCGTACTTTTGTTTCTGCAGCTCGCCCTTGTCGTTTTTCTTGGCCAGCAGGGGCGGCGCCAGGTGGTAGTTGAGCTTGTAGTCGCCCTCGAACATCTGGGCAATGCGCTCATGGAAGGCCGGGTCGGTGTGCAGGCGGGCCACCTCGTACTCGTCCTTGTAGGCCATGAGTTTGAACAGGTTCTTGGCCACGGCCTCGCTCAGCGTGGTCTTGCCCAGGGCGTTTTCGGCCTGCTGCACCTGCGCCACGAAGCTGCGGTAGGTGTCGGCGTAAGCCGCGTCCTGGTAGCCGGAGAGGAACTCGGCGCGGCGCGCCACGATGCTGTCCAGCGTTTCGCGCTTTTTCAGTTCGATCACCTGGGCCGGCGTCAGCAGGGCCTGCACGCGCGCCCAATCGTGGGCGGCCTGGCGGCCCCACTCGAAGGCGGTCTTGTTGGCTTCCACCGCCACGCCGTTGAGTTCGATGGCGCGGTAGAGCGAGGCGCGCTCCAGTGGCACCCAGCCCTTTTGCCACGCGTAGCCCAGGATCATGGGGTTGACGAAGATGGTGTCGCCCATGAGTTTGCTGGCCACGGCGTCGGCGTCGAACAGGCCCAGGTTGGCCGGTTCACCCACGGCCTGCGCCACGTTGGACACACACTGCTCGGCCGGGTTCTCCCAGTTGCCGTTCTTCACGAAGGCGGCGGTGGGCGTGCTGTGCGTGTTGAGCGCCACGTGGGTGCGGCCGGCACGGATGCGCAGCGTGGTTTCCTTGTTGGCGGCCACGATGGGGTCGCAGCCGATGATGAGGTCGCCCCCGGCCATGCCCACGCGGGTGGTGCGGATGTCGTCCTGGCGGTCGGCGATCAGCACGTGGCTCCAGGTGGCGCCGCCCTTTTGGGCCAGGCCGGCAGCGTCCTGCGTGACGATGCCTTTGCCTTCCATGTGGGCGGCCATGCCCAGCAGCTGGCCGATGGTGATGACGCCGGTACCGCCCACGCCCGCCACCACAATGCCCCAGGCCTGTTCGGTGGGGGGCAACACGGGCTCGGGCAGGGCGCCCAGTTCCACGGGCGAGGCTTTGGCCGCGCCTTTGGCTTTCTTCTTGAGTTGGCCACCTTCCACCGTGACGAAGCTGGGGCAGAAGCCCTTGGTGCAGGAGTAGTCCTTGTTGCAGGTGCTCTGGTTGATGGTGCGCTTGCGGCCGAATTCGGTTTCCAGCGGCTCCACGCTCAGGCAGTTGCTCTGCACGCCGCAGTCGCCGCAGCCCTCACACACCAGCTCGTTGATGACCACACGCTTGGCCGGATCGACCAGGGTGCCGCGTTTGCGGCGGCGGCGCTTTTCGGTGGCACAGGTCTGGTCGTAAATGATGACCGTGGTGCCCTTGATCTCGCGGAACTCGCGCTGCACCGCGTCCAGCGTGTCGCGGTGCTGGATGGCGATGCCGGCGGGCAGGCCGCTCACGCCGGCGTATTTCTCCGGCTCGTCGGTGACGATGGTGATCTTGGCCGCGCCTTCGGCCCGCATGCTCTGCGCGATCTGCACCACGCTGTGGCCTTCGGGGCGCTCGCCCACCTGCTGGCCACCGGTCATGGCCACGGCGTCGTTGTAGAGGATTTTGTACGTGATGTTGACGCCGGCGGCGATGCTCTGGCGCACCGCCAGCAAGCCGCTGTGGAAATAGGTGCCGTCGCCCAGGTTGGTGAACATGTGCTGGTCGTTGCTGAAGGGCTGCTGGCCCACCCAGGGCACACCTTCACCGCCCATCTGGGTGAAGCCCACGGTGTCGCGGTCCATCCAGATGGTCATGAAGTGGCAGCCAATGCCGGCCATGGCGCGCGAGCCTTCGGGCACGCGGGTGCTGGTGTTGTGCGGGCAGCCGCTGCAGAACCAGGGCTGGCGTTCGGCGCTGCTCAGCACCGGCACCGCTTTCATGGCGTTTTCCTTGGCCTCCAGAATGGCCAGTTGGGCGTCGATGCGGGCGGCCATGTCGCCGTCCACGCCCAGCTTTTTCAGGCGCTTGGCGATGGCGCGCGCGATGATGGCCGGTGTCAGGTCGGCGTTGGCGCGCAGCAAGGTGTTGGCGCTGGGGTTGGGCACGCTCCATTCGCCGCCCGAGAAGTCGCCCTCCACCTCGTCGAACTTGCCCAGCACGTTGGGGCGCACGTCGCCGCGCCAGTTGTACAGCTCTTCCTTGAGCTGGTATTCGATGACCTGGCGCTTCTCTTCCACCACCAGGATCTCGCGCAGGCCGGTGGCGAATTCGCGTGTGGTCTGTGCTTCCAGCGGCCACACCACGGCCACCTTGTGCAAGCGGATGCCCAATTGGCGGCAAGCGTTGTCGTCCAGGCCCAGGTCCAGCAGGGCCTGGCGGGTGTCGCTGTAGGCCTTGCCGCTGGCGATGATGCCCAGGCGGTCCCCTTTGCCGCCGTTATGGCCTTCAATCACGTTGTGGTTCAACCGGTTGGCGCGGATGTAGGCCAGGGCCGCGTACCACTTGTAGTCGAACAGGCGGGCTTCCTGGTCCAGCGCGTGGTCGGGCCAGCGGATGTGCACACCGCCCGGGGGCATTTCGAACTCGGGCAACACGATCTGCACCCGCTCCGGGTCGATCATGGCGGTGGCGCTGGATTCGACGATTTCCTGGATGGTCTTCATGCCCGCCCACACGCCCGAGAAGCGGCTCATGGCAAAGGCATGCAAGCCCAGGTCAAGGATTTCCTGCACCGAGGCTGGGAAAAACACCGGCAGGCCGCAGGCCTTGAAGATGTGGTCGCTCTGGTGGGCGGCCGTGCTGCTTTTGGAGATGTGGTCGTCACCGGCCACCGCGATCACACCGCCCCAGGGTGTGGTGCCGGCCATGTTGGCGTGTTTGAACACATCGGAGCAGCGGTCCACGCCTGGGCCTTTGCCGTACCAGATGCCGAACACGCCGTCGAACTTGTTGCTGCCGGGCGGCGCAAAACCCAGTTGCTGCGTGCCCCACAGCGCGGTGGCGGCCAGTTCTTCGTTCACGCCCGGCTGGAACACGATGTTCTGCTGCTTCAGGTAGGGCGCGGCCTTTTGCAGCGCCTGGTCGTAGCCGCCCAAGGGCGAGCCCCGGTAGCCGCTGATGAAGCCGGCGGTGTTTTTGCCCACCAGAGCGTCGCGCTGGCGCTGCAGCATGGGCAGTTTCACCAGGGCCTGCACCCCGCTCATGAAGGCGCGGCCGTGGTCCAGGCTGTACTTGTCGTCCAGCGTGACGGTTTCCAGGGCTTTGCGGATGTGTTCGGGCAGCGGTGCGTTCAAGACAGTCTCCTGCGTGGGCGCCAGCCTTGTGGGCCGGTGTTTTTTGGGGGGCTTGGCCTGGGTGTGGCCGGGTTGAAATTGAACGCAAAGTGTATGTCTCGTTGCCAGATATGTCTTTGCGTTTCATGCCTCCAAAAACGCGACTTGACAAAGATTCTTGCGCCTCCATTGACAAATTGACAAATTTCTACAGAATTCGCGCACCTGGGGCCTGGGTGATCCGGGCCCCTTCTTTTTGCCTGTCATTTTTGCGCTCTCTGTCCTTGCCTCCTTTGTTTGTGATGCCCGCCCTCGCGCTGGCGTATGCCGCGCTGGGCTGGTTGTCCCTGCGGGTGACCATCGCGCCCGACCACGTGTCGCTGGTGTTTGTGCCGGCCGGCCTGGCGTTTGTGGCGGCGCTCACCTGGCGCCGCACCGGGCTGGTGGGGGTGGCCCTGGGCTCCCTGCTGCTCAACGGACTGACCAATGGGCAAAGCGGTGGCGATGTGCTGAACTGGAACCTGCTGGTCACGCCACCGGCCGCGGCGCTGCAGGCGGGGTTGTCGGCCTGGATGGTGCGGCGGTGGGTGGGCTACCCCAACGCACTTGACAACCCGGGCCGCGCGCTGGCTTTGTTGGCGCTGGGCGGCCCCGTGGCCTGCCTGATCAACGCCAGTGTGTCGGTGCCGGTGCTGGTGGCCTTGGGTGTTGTGCCCGAGCCGGAGGCCTGGTTCAGCTGGTGGAACTGGTGGTTGGGCGACGCGCTGGGGGTGGTGTTGAGCACGCCCTTGTTGCTGGTGCTGTGGGGCCAACCGCGCGAGGCCTGGGTGTCGCGGCGCACCACCGTGGCCTTGCCCATGTTGGTGGCCATGGCCCTGGCCAGCGCCACCGTCTACCAGGTGCGCGACGGCGAGGAGCGCGCGCTGCGCGACCAGTTCGAGGTGGAAAGCCGCGAGCTGGCCCGGCAGCTGCAACGCCGGCTGGATGCCCAGTCTGACAGTGTGATGGCGGTGGCCAAGCTGATGGAGCTGGCCTCGCTGACCCGGCCGGAGGATTACCGCGAGGCGGTGATGCCCTGGCTGCGGCGCTACAGCGGCACCCAGAATTTTGGCTGGAGCCCCCGAGTGACCGAAGCGCAGCGCGCGCAGTTCGAGGCCGAACAACGCGCCGCCGGGCGGGCCCACTTCAGCATCCTGGGGCGCGATCCGCAGGGCGCGACCTTCCCCGCCTTGCCGGCGGCCGACCATTTGCCCATCACCCTGGTGGAGCCCCTGGAGACCAACCGCAGCGTGCTGGGCCTGGACGTGCTGGTGCTGCCGGCCACGTCCGAGGCCGTGATGGCCACCCAGATCTCGGGTCGCCCGGAGGTGACGCAGGCCATCCGGCTGGTGCAAGAGACCCGCCAGCAGCGTGGCGTGGTCATGTACCAAGCGGTGTTCCACCCGCGGCCCGACGGCCGACCGTATGGCGAACTCAAGGGCGTGGTGTCGGCCGTCTTCCGCATGGACGATGTGTTGACCGCCGCGCTGGGCCCCGTGGCCCCGCAGCGCTTGCAACTGTGTCTGATCGACCCGCAGGGCCGGGCTGGCAACCAGCGGCTGGTGGGCGCGGAGGGCTGCGAGCTGCAGGCGGTGGCCGGGCGCACCATGTCCATGGAGTTGCCGGTGCGTTTCAGCGACCGTTTCTGGGAATTCCGCCTCACCGAAGGGCCAGGCTACCGCGCGGAACAACGCAGCTGGACCGCCTGGGCCACGGTGGCGCTGGGGATGGGGGCTGTGGGCATGTTGGGTGTGTTCCTGGTGGTCATCACCGGCCACGGGCGGCGCACCCAGCTGCTGGTGCAACAGCGCACCGAGGAGCTGGCCGGCAGCAACGCCCGCCTGGTGCAGCTGGCGCATTTCGACCCGCTGACTGGGCTGGCCAACCGCAAACACTGGATGGACCAGGCCCAGGCCACGTTGGAGGCGGCACGTCGGCACGGCGACCGGCTGGGGGTGATGTTCATCGATCTGGACCGGTTCAAACACGTCAACGACAGCCTGGGCCACAGCGCAGGCGACCGCCTGTTGGGCACGGTGGCGCTGCGGCTGCGCGAATGCCTGCGTTCGCGCGACGTGCTGGCGCGTTTGGGTGGCGATGAATTTGTGGTGCTGCTGCCACGGCTGAAGGAGCGTGACGGTGCTGCGGTGGCGGCGCGCAAAATCATGCAGTTGCTGGTGGCGCCGGTGTTCATCGACCAACACGAAGTGACGGTGTCGGCCAGTGTGGGCCTGGCCTGCTACCCCGAAGATGGCGACAGCATTGAAACCCTGCTGCGCCACGCCGACACCGCCATGTACGCGGCCAAGGACGCCGGACGCAATGGCTGGCGTTTCTTCTCCTCCGAGATGAACGAGCACCTGTCGCAGCGCATGTTCATCGAAACCGGGTTGCGCCGCGCGCTGGCGCAAGGCGAGCTGTTTTTGCAGTACCAGCCGCAGGTGGACACCCGCAGCGGCCGGCTGGTGGGGGCCGAGGCGCTGGTGCGCTGGGCGCACCCAGAGCGCGGATTGATCGCGCCCGACCAGTTCATTGCCGTGGCCGAAGATTGCGGCCTCATTGAGCCGCTGGGGCGCTGGGTGTTCACCGAGGCCTGCCGGCAACTGCGTGCCTGGGAGGACGAAGGTCTCAGCGGCCTGCAACTCGCGGTCAACATCTCGGCGCTGGAGTTCAACCGGCCTGGGTTTTTGCCGCAGGTGCGCGACATCCTCAGCGCCTCGGGTGTGAACCCCGCGCAGATCGAACTGGAGATCACCGAAAGCCTGCTCATGCAGTCGTTGCCCGAGCTGAGCGAGCGCCTGGGCGAGCTCACCGCGCTGGGCCTCAAGCTCGCCCTGGACGACTTTGGCACCGGCTACTCCAGCCTGGGCTACCTCAAGCGCCTGCCGCTGTCGCGCCTGAAGATCGACAAGTCGTTTGTGGCCGGCGTGCCCGGCAGCCCGGAGGGCGAGGCCATCATCCGGGCCAGCCTGTCTATGGCACACGACCTGGGGCTGGACGTGGTGGCCGAAGGCGTGGAGGCCGAAGACCAGCGCGACTTCCTGCTCAGCCACGGCTGCGACCGCCTGCAGGGCTACCTGATCGCCCGGCCCATGGGGGCCGACGCCTTTGGTGACTGGTGGCGCCAACACCTCCACGTCCACGGCAAGGCCATGGCACCCTCGCCCTGAACATCCCCGGGTCAATTGCATGGAACACCTCGACAAATTCGACATCGCCATCCTGCGTGAACTGCAGGCCGACGGCCGCCTGACCAACGCCGAGCTGGCTCAGCGCGTGGGCTTGTCGGCCGCGCCCTGCTGGCGGCGGGTGCGTGCGCTGGAGGAGTCTGGCTACATCCGGGGCTACCGCGCCGAAATCGACCGCCACAAGATCGGCCTGGGTGTGCTGGCCTTTGTGCGTCTGCACGCCGAGCGCAACAACGGCGACAACATCCGTGCGTTGGAAGAAGCGGTGCGCGCCCTGCCCGAGGTGGTGGCCTGCCACTACATCAGCGGCACCGGCACGTTCGAGCTGCAGGTGGTGGCGCAAGACCTCGACAGCTTTTCGCGCTTTGCCCAGCAGCGGCTGGTCAACCTGCCCAATGTGAAAGACCTGCAGACCAGCTTTTCATTGGGGGAGGTGAAGGCGGGCGGGGCGCTGCCGTTGGGGCACCTCAGCGGGCGCTGATCGGGCGCTGACTCAAGGCCTCAAGGGCGTGCTGGCAAGCCGAACAAGCGTGCGCCATTCCCCCAAGCAATGGCACTGGCCACATCCGTGGGCAGCCCGCCCAGCCACACGCGGTAACCCTGCATCAGCGCGTCGTATTGTTCCCAACGTCCATTGACCCAGGTGTCCGATCCGATCAGAAAACGCCCCGGGTACTTGAGCATGAGCGCGCGCCATTCGGGGCACAGCTGCCCACCCTCGCAGGTCAGGCCGGGGCGGTAGGAGAGTTCGCCCATCAGGCCGGGGTAACGCGCCAGCAGCGCCTCCACCCGCGCCACCGGCGTGCCGCCAATGCCGGTGTGGGCCCAAATCAGTCGCAGCTTCTTGCCTTGGCTGGGGGTGTGTGCCATCAGCAGGTCGATGGCCGCGTCGTCCACATGGGCCAGCACCACCAGGTCGCGTTCCTCGGCCAGGCGCAACAGGCGCCGAGCCGTGGGGCCGTTGGCGGCGGGGCTCTGGTACAGGTGGAATTCGCCCAGGCCTTGGTACGGCCCGGCTGCGGTGCCGGCGGCCAGTTCGGTGTTCACCATGTCCACGATGCTGGCGTCGGTGGGCCAGCCTTCGTAGTCGGCGCGGTTGCGGTAGAGGCGAACGAAGGGCACCACGGTGACGCCGGCTTTCTGCGCCGCCTCGGTGGCGGCGGCCAGCGCCTTGGTGCCGTCGTTGGGGCGGCTGTTGGCCAGCACCGCGCGCACGCCGTTGCGCTGCAAACGCGCCAGCACGTCGGCCAGCGGGTAGGGGCAGGCGGCGCTGGCCTGGTGCACACAGGCCTCGTCGTTGTAGTGCAGGTGGGCGTCGAACAGCGGGCCGCTGTAGGGCGCGGGTTGGGCGAGCGCCGAGCCGGCGACTGCCAGTGCAATGAACGCCAGCCAGTGCCACATGGCCGTCAGCCCAGGTGCTGGGCGAAGAAGGCCAGCGTGCGTTCGCGCGCCAGTTCGGCCGACGGCTGGTGGTACGAGCCACGCTGGTCGCAGTTGAAGCCGTGGTTGGCGCCGTACACGTGCACCGTCACGCCGGGCTGGGCGGCGCGGAAGGCCTCCACCGTGTACAGCGGGATCCAGTGGTCCTGGTCGCCAAAGTGGGCCATCACCGGGCACAGCGGCTTGCGTCCGGCATCGCCCTCTGCGGTCATGCCGCCGCCGTAGTAAGGCGCGGCAGCGCTGATGCCGCTCAGGCCGCAGGCCGCGCGCCAGGTCAGCAGGCCGCCCCAGCAGTAGCCGACGATGCCGACCTTTTTGCCACTGACCGCTGCTGCGTGGTCAACGGCCGCCTGGATGTCCTGCATCACGCCCGGGGCGGGCAGGGCTTCGACCGCCATCTTCAGGCCGAAACCGGCCTTCATGTCGTCTTCGGTGTAGCCCAGTTCAACGCCTTGCTGCACGCGGTGGAAGGTGCTGGGCGCCACGGCCAGGTAGCCGGCGGCGGCGTAGCCATCGGCCACCGAGCGGATGTGGCTGTTGACGCCAAAAATCTCTTGCAGCACCACCACGGCGCCCTTGGGCGCGCCTTGTGGTTGGGCCACGTAGGCGGGGAAGCTGAAGCCGTCGGCGGCTTTCAATTCAACAAAAGAACCCATGTCACTTTGCTCCGAGTTGGTGTTGCAGAAAATCGAGCCGGTCCTGGCCCCAGAAAATTTCGCCGTCGAGCACGTAGCTGGGCGCACCGAACACGCCGCTGTCGATGGCGGCCTGGGTGTGGGCCTGGCAGGCAGCGGCCACGGCAGGTGTTTGCGATTGCGCCAGCCGCTCGGCCGGCAGGCCACAGGCGTGCAGCAGGTCGGCCAGCGTGGTGGGGTCGGCGATGTCGCGGTCCTGCGCCCAGCAGGCGGCCAGCACCGCGCCGGTGAGGGCCAGTGCGGCGTCGCTGCCGTCGAGTTCGTCCACCGTGACGATGAGCTGCGACGAGGCGTCGCCCTTGACCGGGAAAAACGCCGGCTGCAGGTTCAGGGGCAGCTGCAGCCTGTCGGCGAATCGGCGCAGTTCCACCAGCCGGTAGGCCTGGCGCTGGGGCGCGCGTTGGGGCAGTGGCAGGCCGCCCGACACCGGGAACACCTGGCCCAGGTCCATGGGCCGCACACGCACGGTGGCCCCGGCCTCGCGGGCGATGCGCACAAACCGCGCGTGGCCCAGGTAGGTCCAGGGGCTCATGGGGGCAAAAAAGTAATCGACGCAACGGGGCGCTTCGGTCATGCTGTCTCCGGTTTTGGTTTAATCGGGCGCCTTCAGGCGAGCTGCGAAGCTTAAGCCTCCTCCCGTTTGTTTGCTGAAAGGTCTGTGCATGTCCCGAGTTCTGTTGGTCACCGGTGGCGGGCGCGGCATCGGCGCGGCCACCTGCCTGCTGGCGGCGCAGCGTGGGTACGCGGTGGCGGTGAATTACCAGGCCAATTCGCTGGCGGCTGACGAGGTGGTGCGGCAGATCCGCGCCAGCGGCGGCACGGCGATGGCGGTACAGGCCGACGTGGCCGACGAGGCCCAGGTGCTGCGCATGTTTGCCCAGGTCGATGCCAAGCTCGGCCGGCTCGATGCCCTGGTCAACAACGCCGGTGTGGTGGACGTGGCGCAGCGGGTGGACGAGATGGACGTGGCGCGCTGGCAGCGCATGTTCAACACCAATGTGATCGGCAGCATGTTGTGCGCGCGCGAGGCGGTGCGCCGCATGAGCACGCGGCATGGCGGCCAGGGTGGCGCCATCGTCAATGTGTCGAGCGTGGCCGCCAAGCTGGGCTCGGCCGGGCAGTACGTGGACTACGCCGCCAGCAAGGCCGCCATCGACACCTTCACCCTGGGCCTGGCGCACGAAGTGGCCACCGAAGGGGTGCGGGTGAACGCGGTGCGCCCCGGCATCATCGACACCGAGATCCATGCCAGCGGCGGCCAGCCCGACCGGGCACAACGCCTGTCGCACCTCATTCCCATGCAACGCCCCGGCACGGCGCAGGAGATCGCGGCGGCCATCATGTGGCTGCTGTCGGACGAGGCCAGCTACACCACCGGCGCCGTGCTGGATGTGGGCGGCGGGCGCTGAAAGCTGACCATGGACCTGAAACCCCTCATCACCCTGCTGGCGCTGGTCAATCCGCTGGCCATCGTGCCCTTCTTCATCCACTACACCCAGGGTTTCTCGCCCGCACAACGCCAGCGCACCATCACCATCGCGTCCATCAGCGCGTTTGCGGTGATCGCCCTTTGTGCGCTGGTCGGCCTGCAAATCCTGGACTTCTTCAGCATCTCGCTGGCCAGCTTTCAGGTCGGCGGCGGGCTGCTGCTCATGACGTCGGCATTGTCCATGCTCAACGCCCAGCCGGCCGAGGCCAAAACCACGCAGGGCGAGGTGGAGGACGCGTCCTCGCGCGCGTCGATTGCGGTGGTGCCGCTGACCATCCCCTTGCTCACCGGCCCGGCCACCATGTCCACCGTGGTGATTTACGCCGACCGCGCACAGACCTTCTGGCAACACGCGGCCCTGGTGGGGTACGGCGTGGTGATCGCGGCGGCCACGGCCGTGTGTTTCACCCTGGCCGAGCCGATCGCGCGTTTTTTGGGGCAGACCGGCATCAACGTGATGACGCGGCTCATGGGCCTGATCCTGGCCGCGCTGTCGGTGGAGGTGATGGCCAGCGGGCTCGTGAAGCTGTTCCCCGCTTTGGCTGGCTGATCAGTACAGGCCCTTGGCCTGCGCATGCACGCGCGCCAAGCCCATCAGCGCCCGGGTGAAGGGCATGGCGGTGGTGGTGAGCTGGCCCAGCTCGATCACCGCACCCAGCAAGGCGTCCAGTTCCACTGGCCGGCCGGCTTCCACGTCTTGCAGCATGGAGGTTTTGAACGCGCCGAGTTTGGCGGTGACCGCGTGCCGGTCCTCCGGTTCCTGCTCGATCGGCAGGCCGATTTTTTCGCCCACGGCGCGGGCCTCCAGCATCACGGCCGAGACCATGGCGCGCAGATCGGGGTCGCCCAGGATGCGGTCGGTGGTGGCGCCGGTGAGCGCCGACATGGGGTTCATGGTCATGTTGCCCCAGAGCTTGAACCAGATGTCGCGCTGGATGCGCGACGAGGTTTCCAGCTCCAGCCCACTGCGTTGCAACAGGGCCTCCAGGGCTTGCAGGCGCGGTGAGGTGCCGCCCGCCGGCTCGCCGATGATGAGCTTGTTGCCGAAGTGGCGCCGCACCACACCGGGCGCATCGGTGGAACAACTGGCGTGCACCACACCACCGATCACCCGTTCGGGTGCGATGGCCGCTGCGATGTCGCCCGTGGGGTCCACCGAGCGCAGCGCGCGCTGTTTCAATGGCGTGTTCAGCCCGTGCAGAAACCACCAGGGCACGCCGTTCATGGCGGTCAGCACCACCGTGTGGGGCCCCAGCAGGGCTTGCACCTGGGGTGCAACCGCCGCCAGCGCCGGTGCCTTCACCGCCAGCACCACCAGATCGGGTGTGCCCAGGTCGGCCGGCTGGTCGCTGGCCCGCAGTTCGTGGCTGACTTCCTTGTCGGCCTCGCGCAGCCGCAGGCCATGGCGTTGCAAGGCCTGCAGGGTGGCGCCTCGCGCCAACAGGCCCACATCGGCACCCGCCTTGTGCAGCGCCGCCGCCAGCCAGCCGCCAATGGCGCCAGCACCCACCACCACCACCCGTTGAATCACCACGTTGTCTCCCATGCTGTGCTGTGCCGGCTGTGACACCGGGCTCTGGTTCACGCGGTTCCGTCGGCTTCGCCGGTCTCGAAGTCGTTGTCCAAAGCGGTGTCCTCGCTGGGTTTGACCAGCGTCACCGGCACCGGCGCAGCGTGCACCATTTCCACGGTGACCGAGCCCAGCAGCGCCTGGCGCACCATGCCCTTGCCGTGCGCGCCCATGACCACGCCGTCGCAACCGTGTTGCTCAATCAGTTCGACCAAGGTGTGCGCCGGGTCGCCGCGCGCCACCACCGCCTCAAACGGCACGCCCGAGGACTCGACCAGCGACACCGCCGGGGCCAGCACGTGCAGGCCCGCGCCCTCGCTCACTTCGTCCAGCACCGCCGGGTCGTGGGCCACCACCATTTCATACAGGCTGGCCGACTCCTGCACATTGGCCAGCAGCAATTCGACGTCCAGACCGGCTTGAGACAGCTTGAGCACGTGGCGCACTGCCTCCAGGGACAGCGCCGAGCCGTCCACCGGGATCAGGAATTTCATGAAGTCTCCTCGAAAAGATCGGGTGTTTGGCACCATGATAGATCGGTTTTTGACAAACCACGCGCTTCGCACGCCCGGTAGACAATAGCCCATGCCCGACGCCAAGCCCCCCGAGTCACCTTCACTGGACCCCGATCAGGACAAGTCGACCTTGGCGCCGCTGCGCCGCCCGGTGTTCCGCATGTTGTGGACCACCTGGCTGATGGCCAACGTCTGCATGTGGATGAACGATGTGGCAGCGGCGTGGCTCATGACCTCGCTGACCACCAAGCCCATCTGGGTGGCGCTGGTGCAGACAGCGGCCACGCTGCCGGTGTTTCTGCTGGGCCTGCCCAGCGGCGCGCTGGCCGACATCCTGGACCGGCGCCGCTACTTTTTGATGACACAGATCTGGATCGCCGGTGTGGCCATGCTGCTGTGTGCGGCCATCGTGCTCGATCTGGTGACGCCGCCCTTGCTGCTGGCCCTGGTGTTTTTCAACGGCATCGGGCTGGCCATGCGCTGGCCGGTGTTTTCGGCCATCGTGCCCGAGCTGGTGCCGCGCGCCCAGCTGCCGGCGGCGCTGGCGCTCAATGGCGTGTCCATGAACGCCTCGCGCATCATCGGCCCGCTGGTGGCAGGCGCGCTCATCGCCAGCGTGGGCAGCGAATGGGTGTTTGTGCTCAACGCGGTGCTGTCGCTGGCCTCGGCCGTCATCATCTGGCGTTGGAAGCGCGAGCACGTGCCCAATCCCCTGGGCCGCGAAAAGCTGTGGAGCGCCATGCGCGTGGGCGTGCAGTTCGTGAGCCAGTCGGCCCGCCTGCGCGCGGTGTTTCTGCAGGTGTTCCTGTTCTTTTTCCATTCCACCGCCTGTGTCTCCATGTTGCCGCTGCTGGCACAAGGGCTCGAAGAAGGGGGCGCTGGCACCTTCACCTTGCTGCTGGCCACCATGGGGATGGGCGCCATCCTGGCTGCGCTCGCCTTGCCCCGCCTGCGCCAGCGCCTGTCGCGCGATCACCTGGTGCTGGGGGGCACGGCCCTGCAGTCGGCCGGCATGTTGGTCATGGCCATGACCTCGCACCTGTATTTCGCCGTACCGGCCATGTTCGTTTTTGGCGTGGCCTGGATCAGCACCGCCAATTCCCTGTCGGTGTCGGCCCAGTTTTCCCTGCCCGATTGGGTGCGCGCGCGCGGCATGTCCATCTACCAGATGGCCATCATGGGCGGCAGCGCCATGGGCGCAGCCTTGTGGGGGCAGCTGGCCACCGTGACCGATGTGCATCTGGCGGTGGGTGTGGCTTCTGTCTCCGGCGTGCTGCTGGCCGCGCTGGCCCAGCGCCACAACCGCGACCGTGGCATCGAGGAGGACATGACGCCTTCGCGTGTCATCCAGCGCCCGGTGGCCGAGGCGCCGCCCAGCAGCGGGCACCTGATGGTGCACATCGAATACCTGATCGACCCGGCACGCAGCGACGACTTTCGCGCGCTGATGCAGGAGAGCCGCCGCAGCCGTTTGCGTCAGGGCGCGCTGGCGTGGGAGTTGTTGCACGACATCACCGAGCCGGGGCGTTTTGTCGAACAGGTGATCGACGAGTCGTGGACCGACCACCTGCGCCGCTTCGACCGCGTGACCGGCGCTGACGTGGCGCTGCGCGAACGCAAGCTGGCCTTCCACATTGCCGAAGCGCCGCCGCGCGTGACGCGTTATGTGCTGGAGAGCACGGCCCACACCTGACGCTAGGATGTCGGCTGGCAGACAACACACCAGGAGGAGCCCCATGACCGACACCTACCCCCAAGCGCTGGCGCAGAGCCTGCACAAAAACCAGATCAGCCGGCGCCAGGCCTTGTGGCTGATGGGCGCCAGCACCGCCGCCACGGTAGGCTTGCAAGGCTGCGCGCAGTCGCCGGTCACTGGCGAGCGCATCGTGGTGGGCATGAGCGAAGCGCAGGAGCGTGCGGTGGATGCCGAGGTGGCGCCGCACCAGTTCTCACAAGACCTGGGGCCGGTGCAGGACCGTGCCGTCAACGACTACGTGAGTGGAGTGGGCCAGCGCCTGCAAGGCCTGTCGCACCGGCCGCAGATGCCTTACTCCTACCGCGTGCTCAACGCCAACTACGTCAACGCCTACACCTTCCCCGGTGGCGCCATGGGGGTCACGCGCGGCATCCTGGCCGATCTGCAGGACGAGTCCGAGCTGGCGGCCTTGCTGGGCCATGAGATCGGCCACGTCAACGCCCGCCACGCCGCGCAACGCCAGGGCCAATCGATGTTGGCCCAGGTGGCGGTGCTGGGTCTGAACATCGCTGCGGGTGATTCGCAGTGGGGTGGCCTGGTGGGTCTGGGCAGCCAGGTGGGGGCCAGCGCGTTGCTGGCGGGTTACTCGCGCGAACATGAGCGCGAGGCCGATGCCCTGGGGCAACAGTATCTGGTGAAAGCGGGCTACCCGGCGAGTGGCATGACGCGCCTGCACAGCCTGTTGGTGTCGGAACAAAAAGAGCAGCCGGGCCTGCTGGAGACCATGTTCTCCAGCCACCCCATGAGCAGCGAACGCCTGGAGACCGCCCGCCGCGCGGCCGATACCACTTACGCCGCCAGCGCCCGTGCGCCCGCACAGCGCGAGCGTTTCATGGACCACACGGCCAGCCTGCGCCGCATCAAACCCACCATCGCCGACTGCCAGCAGGGCGAGCTGGCGATGGCCACCAAAACCTACCCCGCCGCGCAAGCCGCGTTTGCCAGCGCCATCAAGCGCACGCCCCAAGACTACGCGGCCAACTTCCGCATGGCGCAATGCCTGCAAGCCCAGAACCAGGCGCAACAGGCGCGGCGCTATGCCGAGGCGGCGCAGGCCATCTACCCACAGGAGGCGCAGGCCCACAAGTTGTCGGGCGTGCTGGCCCTGAGCTTGCGTGACCCCGGCGCGGCCTTTGCCCACCTCGACCGATTCGACCGCCAGTTGCCCGGCGACCCGGGCGTGACCTTCCTCAAAGGCGTGGCGCTGGAGGGGAGTGGCCAGCGCCCGCAGGCGGCCGCGCAGTACCGGCGCTTTCTGCAAATGGGTGCCAGCGGCCAGGCTGCGCAGTACGCCAACAGCCGCCTGCAGGCCTGGGGCGCTTTGCGCTGAGCGCCCAGGTCAGGCCGCTTGCCGCAGCCGCCAGGCCGTCCACCAGCCACCGGCCTGGTTGACCACCAGGCCCAGCAACACCAGGCTGGTGCCTAGCCACTGCTGGGCCAGCGGGCGTTCGCCAAAAAACACCCACGCCGCCCACAGGCCGACCACCGGGACGAGCAGCGAAAACGGCGTCACCTTGGCGGCGGGGTGGCGCTGCAGCAGGCGTGTCCAAAGGGTGTAGGCCAGCAGGGTAGCGAGCAAGGCCAGGTAAAGCACGGCGAGGAAGGCGTTGAGCCCCAGGCCTTGCAGTTGTGTGCTCACGGTGTCGGGGCCGGTGGTCCACAGTGCGAGGCCAAAGAAGGGCAGGATGGGGAACAGGCTGCTCCAGACGATGAAGGGAAAGGGCTGGTAGTTGGCCACGCGGCTGGCCAGGCGCGCCACCAGGTTGGACACGGCCCACATGAACGCGGCCGAGAGCGTGAGCACAAAGCCCACCAGGGTCATTTGCCCTGGGCCCTCGCCGTGTGCGGTGGCGATCATGAGCAGCCCGCCCAGCGCCACCGTCAGCCCCAGCCACTGGGCCGGCTTGCCACGTTCGCCCAGCAGCGGCGCGGCCAGCAGCAGGGTGAAGAAGGCCTGCGTCTGCATCACCACCGAGGCCATGCCCGCCGTCATGCCCAGTTGCAGGCCCAGGAACAAAAAGCCGAATTGGCCGAGGCCCTGCGCCAGCCCGTAGGCCGCGACAAAGCGCCAAGGCAGGCTGGGCCGCCGCACGAACAGCAGAAAAGGCAACGATGCGAGCGTGAAGCGCAGCGCGCCCATCAACATGGGGCTCAGGCCTTGCAGGCCCACCTTCATGACCACAAAGTTCAGGCCCCAGATCACCACCACCGCAAGGGCGCGCAGCAGGTCGCCGTGGCTCAGATGCGTGGTGCTCATGCGGCTGTGACCGGTTTGCCCTGTGCGGCACGCGCCGCCACAAAAGCGTCGAAGGCCTGGGCGCTGGTTTGGGCGGGTGTGTAGCCAAAGCGGGTTTTCAGCGCGGTGTTGAGCAGCACCGGGCGGTAGCGCAAAAAGTCGAGCTGCTCAGGGCCGTAGCGGCTGATGCCCAGAGCCTTGCCCACGGTGAGTGCTGCCTGCAGCAGCCCAGCGGGCAGCACACGCGTGCGTTTGCCCAGGCGCTGCGCGATCTGGTGGATGGTGAGGGCGCCATCACCGGCCAGGTTGTAGCAACCGGGCGGCGCGTCCCCGCTCAAGGCGTGGCAGATGGCACCGGTCACGTCCTCGTTCCAGATGAACACAAACGGGCTGTCGCTGCCGGCGATGGCGATCAGTCGGGGCTTTTCGAACAAGGCGGTGATCTGGTTGTCCACCCGCTCGCCCAGGATGGTGCCGATGCGCAGCACCGTCTGCGCCAGCGCGGGGTGCTGTGCGCGGTACTGGGCCAGCATTTCTTCGACCAGGCGTTTGTGGTCGCTGTAGGCAAACACCGGGTTGCCACGCAGCGGGTGGTCTTCGGTCAACCAGGCCGGGTTGTCGGCGTGGTAGCCGTAGGCCGCGCCACTGCTGGAGACGATGAGGTGTTTCACGCCCTGGGCCACACAGGCGTCGAGCACATTGCGGGTGCCGCCCACGTCCACCGAATGTTCGAAGGCGCGGTTGGAGCCTTTGCCCGGCGTGACGATGGAGGCCAGGTGCACCACGCTGTCGATCCGGTGTTCGGCCAGCAGGGCGCCCAGGCCGCTGTCGCGCACGTCCAGCACCCGGTAGGTGATGCCGGGCAAACGTCGCGCCTGCGGCACTTCGCGCACGTCGGTGGCCACCACCGCGTCGGTGTTGTTGCGGCGGGCCAGTTCGGCGATCAGGCCTTGGCCCAAAAAGCCGTCGGCGCCGGTGACGAGAATGCGGCGCGCCCTCATGACTGGGCCACCGGTTTGCGGGCCCACCAGCCGGCCAGCAGCAGGCCGGCGATGATGTCCCAGAAGCCCCAGACGCCGGCCACCACGGCCATGCCGCCCAGGCCACCGAAGAAGCTGAAGATGAGGACCAGGCCCAGGCCGGCGTTGCGTATGCCCACCTCGATGGCCAGGGCGCGGCGGTCGTAGTCGCTCAGGCCAAAGGCGCGCGCGCAGGCCCAGCCGGTGCCAAAGGCCAGCGCATCGTGCAGGGCTACAGCGAGGATGACCATGCCCACGTAGTCGAGGAAATAACGCCAGTTGCCCGCGATGGCGCCGACGATGAAGCCGATCAGCGTGAGGAAACTCAGGATGCGCATGGGCTTCTTGAAGCGCTCGGTCCAGACCGGAAAGTGATGGGCACAGGCCAGGCCCAGCACAAAAGGTAGGCCGATGATGAGCAGGATGTGGCCGGCCATCTCCAGCGGGTCCAGCGAGATGGTTTTGAGCAGGCTTGACGCCGTGGGATGCAGCCCACCCCAGAAGGCGAAGTTCAGCGGCATGGCCACGATGGCGATGGCGTTGGACACCGCCGTCATGGACACACTCAGCGCCACATTGCCCTTGGCGCGGTGGGTGAGGACGTTGCTCACGTTGCCCGGCGGGCAGCAGGCCACCAGGATCATGCCCAGCGCGATGCTGGGTGCCACGCCCAGCAACAGCGTGAGCGCGTAGGTGATGGCCGGCAGCACCACAAACTGCGCGCCCACGCCCACCGCAAAGGCCACAGGCATGCGCGCCACGCGCTTGAAGTCTTCGATGCGGGTGTCCAGCGCGATGCCGAACATCAGAAAGGCCAGCACGCCGTTGAGCACTGCCAGCGAGGCGGGGTTGAAGTTCAGGCGAATCTCGTCAATCGGCAACATGGTGTGTCCTCAGGCGAAGGCGGCGGCGGCCTGGCGCACCGCCTGGCGGTAGGCGTCTTTGTTGACGTAGTAGGCCATGCGTTCCAGCTGCAGGTACTTGTAGCCGCCGCTCAGGTCGGGCGGCGGGCCTGCCTTGGCGGTTTTCAGCGCATCGGCCTTCGGGCTGCCGCTGTCCAGTGCCTTGAGGTAACGCGCCACTAGTTCGGCCTGCTCGTAGCGGCCTTGCCAGCCCAGGCCGCTGGCTTCCACCATGCCCAACACCGCCAGGCGGTCGTGGCGTGGCGCGAAGATGTTGAGGTAGAGGCTGGGCGCCATGCCCTGCCAGTTCAGGTGGGCGCGGTCCAGGAAGGGGTAGTGCAGCTTGTAGCCGGTGGCCGCGAGGATGAGGTCGTAGTCGCGCGCGCTGCCGTCCTTGAAGTGCACGGTGTGACCGTCCAGTCGGGCGATGTCGGCGCGAACGCCCACGTCGCCGTGGCCGATGTGGTACAGGATGAGGGAGTTCACCACCGGGTGCGATTCGTACATCTTGTAGGCCGGTTTGGGGAAGCCGAAGCGCACCGGGTCGCCGGTAAACCACTTGAGGATGGTGCCGTCCACCCTTTGTTTGAGCCAGGGCGGCAGCGTGACCTTGCCGCCCAGCGAATCGGCCGGTTTGCCGAACACGTATTTGGGCACGAAGTAGTAGCCCCGACGCACCGAGATGTCCACGCTGTGTGCGTGGTGCACCGCGTCCACCGCGATGTCGCAACCGGAGTTGCCCGCGCCCACGATCAGCACCCGTTTGCCCTTGAACTGCTCCGCGCTTTTGTAGGCGCTGGTGTGTTTCAGCTCGCCGTCGAACTGGCCCTCAAACGTGGGCATGTTGGGTTCGGCCAGTGTGCCGTTGGCGATCACCACGCCTTTGAAATCGGCCGACTGCGTGTCGCCGGCTGCGTCGCGCCAGGTCACGCGCCACAGGCTGTCAGCGGCCTCGCTCAGCGGCTCCACCTGCAGCACCCGCACCCCGAAGTGGAAGTGGCGTTTGAGGTCGAAGTGGTCGGCAAAGGCGCGGAAGTAGGCCAGCAGCTCGCGGTGGCTGGGGTAGTCGGCCACGCTGTCGGCCATGGGGAATTCGCTGAACTCCGTCATGCGTTTGCTGGAGATCAGGTGGGCCGATTCGTACACCGTGGAGCGTGGGTTCTCGATGTTCCACAGGCCGCCCACGTCGGTCCAGGCCTCGAAGCCCTGGAAGGGGATGCCGAGTTTCTGCAGGTTGCGCGCGCCGGCCAGGCCCGAAGGGCCGGCCCCGATGAGGGCGATCTGGTCTTGGGTGTTCACTGGGGAAGGACGGGTCATTTTTTCAGTCCGGGAATGTGCGTGGCGCCGGCCTCGCCGGGGCGGGGTTTGCGTGGTTGTTTCAGCAGCAGGCCATCGTGCCAGCGCGCCGGCAGGCACATGAGGGCCCGCGCCAGCCACCCCGTGCGGCGTGGCAAAACGATGTGCTCGCGCCCGGCGGCCACACCCGCCAACAGCGCACGCGCGGCGGCGTCGGGTTCCAGCAGACCGGGCATGGCAAAACGGTTGCCGGCGGTGAGTGCGGTGCGCAGGTAGCCGGGGCTCACCGTGTGCACCGTCAAGGGTGTGGGTCGCAGTTCGGCGCGCAGGCTTTGCAGGTAGGCGATCAGCCCAGCCTTGCTGGCGCAGTAGGCGCCATTGCCCGGCAAGCCGCGCCAGCCGGCGATGCTGGCCACGCCCACCAGTGCGGCAGGTTGTTGCGCGGCTTGCATGGCGGGCAGAAAGGGGGCGAACGTGGTGGCCACGCCCAGCAGGTTGATTTCCAGCATGCGGCGCATCACCGCCAAGTCGCCCGGTTGTGCGGTGTCGAAGCCGCCGGCCACACCGGCGTTGGCGATCACTAGGTTGGGCGTGCCGAAATGGCCCATCCAGTCCTGCGCCATGGCCGCCATGGCGGCCGCGTCGCTCACGTCGGGTGTGTACACCGCGCAGCGGCCCGGCGCGGTGGCGGCCAGGTCTTGCAGCGCGCTGCGGTTCAGGCCCACCAGTGCCACGCGGGCCCCGCCGGCCAGCAGCACGCGGGCCAGGGCCTGGCCCAGGCCGCCGCAGGCACCGGTCAGCACCACGTTGTTGAAAGTGCGTGTGGACACGCGTTGTCTCCGTTGGTTCTTTGACGCCGCACTGTAGGCGGAACTAGAATTTGTCTCGAAAAAATTTATTGAATCGTCTCATTTTTCGAGATTTATGCGATGTATGGGCAAAGATGACGCCCCTGGCCTGCGGCTCTTGGCGCTGCTGGAACACCTGGTGACCCAGGGCGAGCCGCAGGCTTTGCCCGAGGTGGTGGCCCTGACCGGTTGGCCCAAGCCCACGGTGCACCGCATGCTGGCCCAACTGGAAAGTGGCGGCTGGTTGCAGCGCGAACCCGATGGGCGGCGCTACGCGCTGACACCCCGTCTGCACGGTTTGGCCGAGGCCACCTTGAGCGCCAGCACGCAACACGGTGTGCGCCACGCGGTGTTGCGCCAGCTGGTGGCCGACCTGGGCGAGAGTTGCAACCTCACCGCCTTGTCGGGCGCCGAAGTGGTGTACCTCGATCGCGTGGCGTCGGCCTTCCCGCTGCGGCTGGAGTTGCGGCCCGGCACGCGCGTGCCGATTCATTGCTCGGCCAGCGGCAAGCTGTTCCTGGCCTTTTTGCCCACCCGCCAGCGCAACGCCTTGCTCGACGGTCTCACCCTGACCCGCCACACCGCCACCACCCTGACCACCCGCGCGGCGCTGCTCGCGGAGCTGGACACCATTCGCCGCGAGGGCTATTCGGTGGATGCCGAGGAGTTTGTGGACGGCCTGGTGTGTGTGGCCGTGCCGGTGCGGGCACCTGGAACGACAACTGGGCCGGTGCGTTGTGCCCTGGCCTTGCAGGCGCCTTCGGCCCGCATGGACCTGGTCCAGGCCCGTCTGCAGTTGCCGCGCTTGCGCGAGGCAGCCCTGGCCTTGGCGCGCACGTTGTGAAAGCGTGGGCATTTGTGAAAGAGTGGGCTTGCGTTGCAGCCCCATGTGTCCCTACAATGTAAAAACGGCAGGGCAATTTTTGACGGTTTGACCGGTCAAAATGGCGCTCTAAGCCGAAATAACAAAACGCTCATCAGGGCGTGCAGGGAGTAAAAAATGAAGTCATCCAAACCTCGTCTGGGGTGGGTGCCGCTCGCGTGGGTGGCGCAGTGGGCCTTTGTCTCAGGTGTCGCGGCTCAGCCCGTACCCGCCTGGAATCCTTCTCATGGTGTGATGGGCCTCATGGCCCCGCCATCGGTGCGTGCCACCGATCCGGTGGGCGCGGCTGCGGTGGCCCAAGGGCTGGGGGCGGCCGGTGGCGCGAGCGCACTGTCCAACCCGCGTCCGGCCCTGGCGGGGTCTGAGCTGGACCTGCTGCAGGCGGTCAAGGTGGCGGTGGGCTGGCAGCCGGTGGTGGCCGCCGCCGTGGCCCAACTCAGGCAACAAGGCAGCGTCGTCGAGCAGATGCGGGCCGGCTACCTGCCCGTCATTTCCGGTGGCATCAACACCGGGCGCCAGTCGGCCACGTCGCGTGGCACCAGCTTCACCCTGGCGGCCTCCCAAATGTTGTACGACTTTGGCAAGGTGGGCAGCCAGGTCAGCGAAGCCGAGGCCGGTGTGCGCCGCGCGCAAGCCGACGTGTTGCAGCAGATCGACACCGTGGCACTGCAGACCGCGCTGGCGGTGGTGGAGTTCAGCCGCTACCAGGCGCTGGAAAACATCGCCCAGACGCAGTTGAACGCGGTGCGCGATGTGGCGCGTGTGACCGAGCTGCGAGCCCGTTTGGGTGCCAGCACCCGGGTCGATCCGGTGCAGGCGCAGGCGCGGGTGGAAGCCGCGCAGATTTATGCCCACCAGTTGCAAACCCAGATGCGGCAGTGGCGCTCGCGGCTCAAGACCTTGCTGGGCATGGACGTGCCCGAACGCGTGGCGCCGCTGCCCACAGAACGGCTGGAGGCCGCCATGCAACCGCAGGCCGACCGCCTGTTGTGGCCCTCGGTGTTGGTGGCCGAGGCCGACCGCCAGGCGTTGGAGGCCCGTCTGGCCGGTGCCCGCGCCGCCCGCATGCCCACGTTGACGCTGGAGGCCTCGCTGAACCGCCTGGGCAGTGGCGCCAGCAACGGGCGCAGCACCGACCACGGTGTGTATTTCAAGCTCAACAGCAATGTGTACCAGGGCGGGGCGATGCAGGCACAAGAGGAAGCTGCGCGCCTGGGCGTGCAGGCGGCGCAGTCGCGTGTGTTGGTGGCGCGCACCGAGGTGGAAGACCGCATGGCCAACCTCAAGGAGCAGTTGCAAGGTTTGGTGGCTCTGCAGGGCCCGTTGAGCGTGCGCCAGCGCAGCATCACCGACACCCGCGCGCTGTACCGCGAACAGTACCTGGCACTGGGCACCCGAAGCGCGCTGGACCTGCTCAACGCCGAACAGGAAATCGCGCAGGCGGCCTTTGATGTGGTGCAAAACCGCCACGACGCGTGGGCGGCCCAAATCAACTTCATCGACGCCAGTGGCCAGGCCCGAGCGGTCTATGGCCTTGAGGGGACACAGGTTCACGGTTTGGAGGTGCTGCCATGACAACAACGACAACAACCACAGGTACAACCAACGAGCAAGCCGCCGAGCCGGGCAAGGTGGCGCCTCAGCCCCACCCGGGGGGCTTGGAAGCGTCTGCCTGGCTCGATGCCTTGCTGGCGGTGGCCCGCCACTACAGCGTGGAGAGCTCGCCCGAGCGTGTTCGGGTGGAGATGGAGTGGCTGGCCAAAGACGTGCCGCTGGACGGGCTGGTGGACCACATGGGGCGGCAGCTGGGCTTGGCCGTGGCCTTTGCACGGTTCACACCCAACCTGCTCGACCCGTGGCGACTGCCGCTGGTGGTGGACCTGGAAGGCGGGCAGGTGGCGGTGATCGAGCGTCTGGGTGAAGGCGGGCAGGTCAGCGCGCGCCTCAGTGGCGACCAGGGGCTGGTCACCACCTTGAGCATCGACGAGCTCACACCCCGGATCAAACGTGTGTTGTTCGTCAAGCCGCTGGCTTCGGTGGCCGATGCGCGGGTGGACGACTACATCAAACCCTACCAGGCCAACTGGTTCTGGCGCATGGCCTTGCGCGACTGGCCACGTTACATCGACGTGATGGTGGCGTCGCTGGTGGCCAACCTGCTGGCGCTGGGCTCCATGCTGTTCAGCATGCAGGTTTACGACCGCGTCATCCCCGCGCAGTCCGAGCACACGCTGTGGGTGTTGTTCGGGGGCTTGTTCATCGCCCTCACCGTGGCGTTCATGATGCGGGTGGCGCGCACCCACATTACCGATTTGCTGGGCAAACGCGCGGACCTGCGTATTTCCGACCGCGTATTCGGCCATGCGCTGCGCCTGCGCAACGACGCCCGACCCCAGTCCACCGGCAGCTTCATTTCGCAGATCCGCGAACTCGAACAGGTGCGTGAGCTGATCACCTCCACCACGGTCACCGCCGCGATGGACATGCCGTTTTTCCTGCTGTTCGCATTTGTGATGTGGGCCATGGGCGGTTCGCTGGTGTGGGTGCCCTTGGCTGCGGTGCCGCTGCTGGTGATCCCGGGGCTGCTGGCGCAGCGCCCCCTGGCGCGCATGGCCATCGAAGGCATGCGCGAAACCTCGTTGCGCAGTGCCATGTTGGTGGAGGCGGTGCAAGGCTTGGACGACATCAAGCTGCTGCGGGCCGAGCCGCGTTTCCAGGGCCAATGGAACCACGCCAACGATGTGGCCGCCACCATTGGCACCCGCCAGCGTTTTCTCACCGGCCTGCTCGTGAGCTGGACCCAGGAGGTGCAGACGCTGGTGTACGCCGGTGTGGTGCTGGTGGGGGCCTATCAGGTGATTGCCGGCGATCTCACCACGGGTGTGCTGATTGCCTGCTCCATCATGTCCTCGCGCATGATCGCGCCCCTGTCGCAACTGGCGCTGGTGATGACCCGCTGGCAGCAGGCCAAGGTGGCTCTGGACGGGCTGAACACGCTGATGCAGCGGCCGGTGGACCAGCCCCCGCGAAGCCAGCAGGTCAGCCGCTCGATGCTGCACGGCAATTACGAACTTAGCAGCGCCGTGTTCCGCTACAGCAAGGACGACCCCGACCCGGTGCTCAACATCGACAAGTTGCAGATTCGGCAGGGCGAGAAGGTGGCCATCCTGGGCCGCAACGGCGCTGGCAAGTCCACCTTGCTGCAGCTGCTGGCGGGCATGCAGACGCCGCAGCAGGGGCACGTCTTGTTGGACGACTTCAAGATGACCTTGCTCGACCCCTCCGACGTGCGCCGCGATGTGGCCTTGTTGAACCAGAACGCCAGCCTGTTTTTTGGCACGGTGCGCGACAACATCACGCTGGGCATGCCACACGCCAGCGAAGAAGAGTTGATCCGGGCCTTGAAGCTCAGTGGTGCGACCGCGCTGGTGCAAAGCCTGCAGCGTGGCCTGGACCACCCCATCATGGAAGGTGGCAAAGGCCTTTCAGGGGGGCAGCGACAAACGCTGTTGCTCGCACGCACCCTGATCCGAGAACCCCGGGTGCTGCTGATGGACGAACCCACGGCCTGGCTGGACGACACCGCCGAGCGGCAGCTGATCCAACAGCTTTCCCCCTGGCTGCGACACCGCACCCTGGTGGTGGCGACCCACCGACCGGCGGTGCTGCAATGGGTGGACCGCATCATCGTGCTGGACGGCGGGCGTGTGCTGGCCGACGGCCCGCGCGATCAGATCATGGGTGCCCGCAGCGATGCGCCACCGCCATCGACGGCGCCGGTGGCGCCATCCCCGGCGATGGGTCAGGCCTCCGGCCAGGTGGTGGCGCGGCCGGTCGGGAAGGTGGCCGTCAAGCCGGTCATGGGCCGGCTGAGCGCTGGCCTCGCGCCGCCTGCGGCGGCCAACCAGAAAGGGGGTGAGGTATGAACCCCAAGCTGAAATTGCCCAAGCAAGGCCGCCGCCGTCGCCTGGCCCATCTGTTGTCGCCCGGCGAAAGCGTGTTTCCACGCACCTCCGTGGTGGTCTGGTTGACCTTGTTGATGGTGCTTGCGCTGGGCACCTGGGCCTACTTCGGTCGGCTCGACGAGGTCACCGTGGGCAGCGGCAAGGTGGTCCCCTCCAGCCGAGAGCAGGTGGTGCAGTCGTTGGAGGGTGGCATTCTGGACGAAATCCGGGTGCGTGAGGGCGACGAGGTGCGCACCGGTCAGGTGTTGGCGCGGCTGGACAAAACCCGCATTGAAAGCAACGTGGGCGAAAGCGCAGCAAAATTGCAGGCTGCTCTGGCCACGGCGGCGCGTTTGCAGGCCGAGGTGGGCGGCACACCGCTGGTGTTTCCGCTGTCGGTGGCCAAGGACACCGCGCTGGTGCGGGCGGAGACGGCCCTTTACCAATCCCGCCAGAGCAGCTTGCGCGAGTCGGTCAAGGGCTTGGAGGAAACGCTGGAGCTGATCCAGCGCGAACTCAAGCTCACCGAGTCGCTGGTGGCCCAGGGCGCGGCCAGCGGCGTGGAGGTGCTGCGTTTGCGCCGTCAGTTCAGCGACCTGCGCGCCAAAATCAACGACACCAAAAGCCAATACCTGGTCAAGGCCCGTGAGGAACTGGCGCGGGCCAACGCGGAGGTGGAGACACAAACGTCCGTCACCCGTGGGCGGACCGATGCCCTGAGCCGTACCGTGATACTGTCGCCCGTCAAAGGCATCGTCAAAAACGTCGAGGTCACCACCGTGGGCGGTGTGATTCCGCCCAACGGCAAGCTGATGGAAATTGTGCCGGTGGACGACCAGTTGCTGGTGGAGGCGCGCATCTCACCACGTGATGTGGCCTTCATCTACCCCGGCCAGCGGGCGGTGGTCAAGGTCACGGCCTACGACTACGCCATCTACGGCGGCTTGGAGGGCCGGGTGGTCAACATCTCGCCCGACACCATCCAGGACGAGGTCAAGCGCGATCAGTTCTATTACCGCGTGTACGTTCGCACCACGCAGGACCACCTCAAGAACGCCGAAGGCCGGCGGTTTCCGATTGCGCCGGGCATGGTTGCGACGGCCGACATTCACACCGGCAGCAAGACTGTGTGGGAGTACCTGGTCAAGCCGTTGAACCGCGCCAAAGAGGCGCTGCGCGAACGCTGAACCTGGTCACGGGCATACACTGGAGGCCGGAGCGCATGGCGCTTCGGCCTTTTTTGTTTGTCACCATGCACCTGCCCTCACGCTATTGGTCTGAACTCGGCACCCGCGACTTCGCTCGCCTGGCCGCCGCGCCCGATGTGGGTGAGGTGGTGGCCGTGTTGCCACTCGGTGCCACCGAACAACACGGCCCGCACCTGCCCACGGGCGTGGACACAGTGTTGGTGGACGGTGTGGTGCGAGCCGCGCTGCCCTTGTTGCCGCCCGAACTGCCGGTGCTGGTGCTGCCCACCCAAGCCGTGGGCTTGAGCCCGGAGCATGCGCGGTTTCCCGGCACGCTCACCTTGTCGTCGCAGACGCTGATGGCCTTGTGGCGCGAGATCGGCGCTGGTGTGGCACGCACGGGCATCCGCAAGCTGGTGCTGTTCAATGCACACGGCGGGCACGTGGGCGCCATGGACATCGTGGCCCGCGAACTGCGCGCCGAGCACAACCTCATCGTCTACAGCAGCAGCTGGTACAACCTGCCATTGGGCGAGGCGGTGAACGGTTTGTTTCCGCAGGAAGAACACCGCTTTGGCGTGCATGCGGGCGACATGGAAACCTCGATGATGCTGGCGCTGGCGCCGCAGACGGTGGACATGGCGCAAGCCCAGCACTTCGTATCGGCCTCACAGACCCGCGCGCCCGATTACCCCATCCTCGGCAACGGTCGCAGCGCCAAGCTGGGCTGGCAGATGCAGGACTACCACCCGCAAGGGGCGGCCGGCAACGCACGCGCCGCCACCGCCGACAAAGGCCAGGCGCTGGTCGAGGCGGCGGCTCAGCAACTTGCGCTGATGCTGCAAGAGGTGTCGCGCTTGCCGCTGTCCACCTTGCGCGATGGACCTGATCAGGCGTAGGTCACCCAACTCGCATGTTCTGAGCTGTCCAGGTGCGGCAGCGTGTTGTAGGTCAGCAGCGTGTGGCGTTTCGGGTTGAAAGCGAACTCGGTCACGGCGCTGTTGCGTATGCGCATGTTGAGTTCGATGGTGGTTTCTGCAGGGGTCCCGAGGATGTGGCCCACCGCCGTGCTGATGGGCCCGCCGCTGGAAACCAGCAGCACCTTGTGGCCCACATGCTCGCGTTTCACATGGTCCAGGGCGCTGGTGATGCCGGCCACAAAGTCCACGTAGCTGGGCATGCCTCGGGGCGTGACGGTGCCCGCCATCCATTGCGTCAGGCCGTCGCGCAGCAAACGAAAGTGCTGGCGGTATTTTTCGGGCGTGTCGGGCTTGGCCAGCGGTGTGGGGTGCACGGTGTGGATCACCGCTTCGCTGTCGTATTCGTTGAGGCCGGGCCAGACCATCGGGGTGGGTGTGCCCCCCAGGCCGTCGCTGATGCCTTGCCAGGTTTGTGCGTGGCGTTTGAGGCTGCCCATGAGCACGGCGTCGAACACCAGGCCCTTGGCGCGGAAGTACTCGCCCAGGCGCCGGCTCTGGCGTTGGCCAAGTTCGCTGAGCTGATCGTAGTCGTCGGCACCAAACGAGGCCTGGCCGTGGCGCACAAGGTAGAGCTGTCCCATGGCGCCGATTGTGGCCAAAGCCCGGCGCGGCCTCCAGTGGGCGCTGTCGCTCAGGTGGCTGTTCAGGTGGCCGTTTGGGTGGCCGTGCTGGTCAGCACTCGGGCGAACACGTCGGCATCCACGTTGCCACCACACAGCGTCACGCCCACCTGCTGGCCACGCAATCGCTCACGCTCCTGCCACGCAGCAGCAAACGCTGCCGCGCCCGCACCTTCGGCCACGTTGTGGGTGTCCACAAACAGGGTGCGCATGGCTTGCGCCACCTCGGCGTCGCTGACCACCACCACGTGGTCCAGGTGCTGTTGCAGGATGGCCAGCGCGTTGGCATCGGCCACGCGCACCGCCATGCCGTCGGCCAGTTGGGTGCTCACGGCGGCGGGCACCACGTGGCCGGCCGAGAGCGAATCGGCGTAGGTGGTGGCGCCGCTGCTGACCACCCCCACCACCCGCGCCCGGTGGCCCAGCGCCAGCTTGGCGGCGATGGCCGAGCACACGCCCGAGCCCAGGCCAATGGGCACATAAACGACGTCCAGCGTGGGCACGGCGCGCAGCAGCTCCCACCAGTAGGTGGCCACGCCGCTGAGCAGGTGGGCATGGAAGCTGGGCACCATGAGCGCGCCGGTTTCTGCCGCGAGTGCGATGGCGTGTTCGCGGCTGGCCTGGAAGTCGTCGCCGTGTTCGATCAGCGTGGCACCCAGGCTGCGCATGGCGGCGTTCTTTTCAGTGGAGTTGCCGTGGGGCACAACGATGGTGCAGGGCACGCCGTGGGCGCGTGCGGCCCAGGCCACGCTCTGGCCGTGGTTGCCCCGCGTGGCGCTGATGACGGCGCGGGGCATCTGGCCCTGGCGTTTCAGCACGTCGAAGTAGGTGAGGCCGCCGCGGATCTTGAAGGCACCCACGGGGGTGTGGTTTTCGTGTTTGATCCAGCAGTCCGTGCCCAGGCGCTGGCTCAGCGTGGCCCAGCGGTACTGGGGCGTGGGCGCGAAGGCGCGGTACACCACCTCGGCGGCAGCTTCGATGTCTGGCAGGGTGGGCAACATGGGGTCAGGGGTGTGAATGCAAGGTGGCTTCGCCACGGGGGGTGTGTATGTCGGCACGCAGACTGGCGGCACCGGCCTCCACCCTGGCGGTGTTCAGGCCGATGGTGGTCAACGCACGCTGGAGCAGTTCCGCTTGCGGGTGGCGCAGACACAGCGCGTTCAGCCGCAGGCCGCTGGGGGGCATGGTGCGTGCAGGGTGCTGCTCACCCCATTCGATGAGCGTGGGCAGGCAACCATCGAGCAGGCGTTGGCCGTCGTCGCGCACGCTCAGGCGCCATTGCAACAAGCCGGTGGGTGTGGGGCGCGACGCGGCGATGGCGGGGCCACGGTCCAGTCCCAGTTCGGACCAAGACGCCAGTGCGGCGCTCAGGTAGGGCACGCGCGCCACCCAGTGGATGAGCTGCGGGCCGTTGGTCAACAGGTTGTGTTGCAGGGCCGTGTCATCCAGGTCGAACCAGCGTTTGAGCGGCGCCGCGCGGGTGGGCGTGGCGGCCGGGTCGATGGCGATGATCTCCAGATAAGCGGGCGGGTCTTGTTCCGGGCCGTCCAGCCGCAGCAGCCGGTTGTGGGTGCCGAACAGCGGGTGCGCGCCACCCGGCCCAGGGGTGACGCCCAGCGTCTGTTCGCACCAGGCCACCCCGTCGGCCAGTGTGGCGGCGGCCACCACCAGGTGGTCGAGTGCGGCGGCGGGTGGGCTCACAGCGTCACCTGTCCGCTGATGCAGCTCACGCTCTCGCCGCCCACCCAGATGCTGCCCTCGTCGTCGCGCTCGATGTGTACCCGCCCCGCACGGCCCAGCGCCGTGCCCTGCGCGGCCACGTAGCGTGCCGGGGCCAGTCCTGCGCCCATGAGCCACTGCGCGAGTGCGGCGTTCAGGCTGCCGGTGACCGGGTCTTCGGCCATGCCGTTGTTGCCGGGGAAAAACGCGCGCACTTCGAAGTCGGTGTCACCGCCCGGGGCTTGGGGCGCGGTCACACCCACCTTGCCACGTGGCCCCACCACCCCCACGTCCAGACCGGCCAGCACGGCACCATCGGGCTTGAGGGAAAGCACCTGCTCAGCCGAACGCAACATCACACCGCGCCAGTTGGGGCCGTTGTCGCACCAGGCGTGCGCCACGATGGCCTCGCGTGCCAAGCCCAGGCCACGTGCGATCAGCGCCACGTCGGCTTCAGGCAGCGGGCCGCTCTTGAGCAAGGGCGGCGCGGCAAAGGCCAGGCGTTGCCCGTCGCGGCGGATCTTCACCAGGCCCACGCCACATTCCTGCACGATGTGTTTGCCCTGGGGCAGTCCGCCCGCCAACAGCCAGGCGTGGCAGGTGCCCAGGGTGGGGTGGCCGGCAAAGGGCAGCTCGCGGCCGGGGCAGAAGATGCGCACCTTGTAGTCGGCGCCCGGCTGTGCGGGCGGCAGCACAAAGGTGCATTCCGACAGGTTGGTCCAGTGGGTGAAGGCCTGCATGGCCTCGGTGCTCAAGCCGCTGCCGTCCAGCACCACGGCCAGCGGGTTGCCCAGGTAGGGGGTGGCGGTGAAGACGTCAACTTGTTGGAACGGGCGTGTTGTCATGACAACTCCAGATGCAAGACGGTGGCGGCCGGGCGCTCGCGCATGCGCGCGTACCAGGCCTCGATGTGGGGATAGGGTGGGCGGGGTTGTGGCAGGCCCCACCAGCGGTGGATTTCGCAGGCGATCGGGATGTCGGCCATCGTGAAGGACTCGCCGGCCATGTGGGCGTGTTGTGCGAGGTGGGTGTCGAGCTGGGCCAGCAGGGGCTCGGTGGCGGCCACCGAGGCGGCGATGGCCGCCATGTCGCGGCGCTCTGCCGGGGTGCGTATCCACTGCACAAATGCGGCCCCACCGGCGCGGTTCAGTGTGGTCTGTTGCCAGTCCATCCAACGCTCGGCATCGAAGCGCTCGCGCAGGTCGCTGGGGTACAACGGGCCGGGCGCATAACGTGCCAGCACGTAGCGCACGATGGCGTTGGACTCCCACAGCGTGAAGTCGCCGTCTTGCAGCGTGGGCACCAGCGCGTTGGGGTTGAGGGCCTGGTAGGCGGGCGTGTTCACCACGCCGTGGGCCAAACCGGCGTCCAGGCGCTCAAACGGTAGGGCTGCTTCCTGCAAGGCCCAGACGGCTTTGCGCACGTTGATGGAAGACAAACGTCCCCACAGGCGAAGGGGGGCGTTGTTCATGCGAGGGTCTCGTGATGGGCGGGGGTGTGCCGCGCCGCGCGCTGCCAGGGGCGCTGGCCCAGCCACAGCAGCGCACCCGGCAGTTGCAGCACCAAGGCCAGGCACCAGGCCGCGCGGTAGGCGGCTTGAGGGTAGCTGCCGTCGCTGGCGGGCGTCCATTGCCCAATCACGCCGCCCAGGCCCCACTGCAGGCCAAAGGCCGCCAGAAAGATCAGCAGGTTGAAGCTGGTGCTGGCACGGCCGGTCAGTTGGGGTGGCAGGGTTTGCGCGACGATGGCGTAGTTCATGGCGCAGGCGGTGCCCGTCACGCTCAAGGCCACCGCCAGCACCGTGGCCGAGCCCGGTGATTGCGGCAGCAGCATGAGGCCCTGGCAGACCATGAAGGCCAGCATGCCCAAGCCACAAACGGTGACCGGGCGCACCCGGTGGCGCTGCAAGCGGTCGGTCAGGCCGCCCCAGGCGAGCGATCCGGCGACCATGCCCGCCGCGCCCCAAAACAACACCTGTGCGGCGTCGCCGCGCGAGAGATGACCCACGTCGCGCAGCCAGGGGCCCAGCCACAGACCCTGGATGGCCATGTAGGCGCCATTGGCCATCAAGGTGCACGCGGCGGCACGCCAGAACGCGCCGTTGCAGTAAATGTGGCCCACCGAGCGCACCATGTCGCTCAGCCGCGTGTCCGATGGGCTGGCTGTGTGTTCGGGCACGCGCACCGCGATCAGCACCGCCACCGCCAGCGCGCCGGCCGCGATGCCCACAAAGCCCGCGCGCCAGCCCACGGTGTCGATGGCCCATTGCATGGGGGCGGTGGACGCCATGGCACCCAACCCGCCCACCGCCAGCAACACGGCGGTGGACAGCGGCAGCCGGTGCGCCGGCAACCACAACGAGCTGGCTTTGATGGCGGCCATCAGCGAGGCCGACACGCCCAGGCCGATCAGCGCCCGCGCCACCAGCAAGCCCTCGAAGCTCTGAGCGCGGGCGAACAGCAGCCCGCCCAGCGCCGCCACACACAACATGGGCAATTGCACCCGGCGCGGGCCGTAGCGGTCCAGCGCCATCCCCACGGGCAGCTGTGCCAGCGCAAATGCGCCCATGTAGGCGCCGGTCAGCAGGCCCAGGCCGCTGGCGTCCAGACCGATGTCACGCACCAGGTCGGGGTAGACCACGGTGTTGACGTTGCGGTAAAGGTAGGAGACGAAATGTGCGAGCGAGAACGGCAGCAACACACCCAGCAGCACTTCCGCCAGCGCCAATGGGCGTGTGGGACGGGCGTCGGGGCGTGTGGCAGCCGGCGGACTCATGGCCGTTGTTGCATTTGGCGGATGGCGGTGGCCAGCGCGGCAATGCCGGTGTGAATCTGTTCTTCGCTCGCGGTGACGAAGGACAGGCGGATGCTGCGGGCATCGGCATGGTCGGCGTAGAAAGCGGCGCCGGGCACAAAGGCCACGTTGTGTTCCACCGCCAGGGGCAGCAGTTGCACCGCGTCCACCCCGGCGGGCAGGCGGCCCCACAGGAACATGCCGCCATCGGGTGCGTTCCATTCCAGCAGGCCGGTGCAGTGCTCGCTCAACGCGGTCAGCATGGCTTGGCACTGGCGCTTGTAGAGCGCGCGGATGGTGGGCACATGGCGGTCGATGAAGCCATCTTTCAACACCTCGGCCACGATGCGTTGGTTGAAGCTGGGCGTGTGCAGGTCGGCCGCCTGTTTGGCTTGCAGCAGTTTGGGCATCACGGCCTTGGGCGCCACGATGAAGCCCAGGCGCAGGCCGGGGGCCAATATCTTGGAGAAGGAACCCAGGTACACGCTGTTGTCGGGTTCGGACGACGACAGGGCGGGTGGTGGCGGGGTGTCGAACCAGAGGTCGCCATACGGGTTGTCTTCCACCAGCGGCACGCCCGCTGCGGCCGCTGCCTTGGCCAGCGCCATGCGCCGCTCGGCGCTCATGGTGCGGCCGGTGGGGTTCTGGAAGTTGGGCAGCACGTACATGAAACGTGCGTCTTTGGCTTTGGCGGCGAAGTCGGCCACGTCCACACCTTCGGCGTCGCTGTTCACGCTCACAAATTCAGGCTCCATGGGCGTGAAAGCCTGCAACGCGCCCAGGTAGGTGGGCGTTTCCACCAGCACGCGGCTGCCAGTGTCGATCAACACCTTGGCAATGAGGTCCAAGCCCTGCTGCGAGCCGGTGGTGATCAGCACCTGATCGGGGTGGATGGCCATGCCCAGCTTTTTCAAATCGTTCGCCACCCAGTCGCGCAGCGGGCCGTAGCCTTCGCTGGACGAGTACTGCAGCGCGGCGCGGCCGTCTTGCGCAAACACGCGCGCAGTGGCTTCGGCCATGGCTTCGATGGGGAAAGTGCTGGGCGAGGGCAGACCCCCCGCAAAACTGATGATGCCCGGCTTCTCGGTCACCTTGAGGATCTCGCGGATCACGGAAGGGTTCATCTTGTGGGCGCGTTGCGCCAGGGTCCAGCTCATGTGAGGCTCCTCTTTGTGTGTTCAGGGGTGGAAATGGGGTGTGGTGTGTTGACTGGCATGCGTTTGCCGATGAACACGGTGGCCACGACGGCCAGCCCAAAGGCGACCGTGGTGAAGTCCAGCGATTCTCCCAGCAGTGGCACGGCGAACAACATGGACAAAAAAGGTTGGGCCAGTTGCACCTGGCTCACGCGCACCGTGCCGCCCAAGGCCAGGCCACGGTACCAGGCAAAAAATCCCAGCCACATGGAAAACACCGCCACGTAGGCGAAGCCACCCCAGGCACTGGACGGCAGGGGTTGTGCAGGCCAGGACCACAAGGCCAGCGGCAGCGTCACGGGCAGGGCCAGCAGCAAGGCCCAGCAGATCACTTGCTCGGCCGGCATGTGTTGCGACAGCCGGGCGCCGTAGCCGTAGCCCACCGCCGCACAGGCCATGGCGCCCAAGAGCAGCAGGTCCGCCGGGTGCAGGTGCAGGCCTGCCTGGCCGGAGTGCAGCAGGGCAAAGGCCACCACCAGCGCGCTGCCGGCCACGGCGCAAGCCCAGAATCCAACAGAAGGGCGCTGGCGGTGCAGCAGCGCGCCCACGGTTGCCGTGGCCAGGGGCAACACCCCGACGATCACGCTGGCGTGCACCGCCTGCACCTGGCGCATGGCGATGGAGGTGAGCAGCGGAAAGCCCAGCACCACGCCAAACGCCGTCATGGCCAGGGCCGGCCAGTGCTGCCGCTGGGGCCACGGCGCGCGCGCCCACAACAGCCAGGCGGCAGACAGCGCCGCCGCCGCCACCGCCCGCCCCATGGCCACAAACAGGCCCGACATCAGCGGGGCGTCGGTGGTGCCCACCGCCAGGCGGGTGAACGGCAGGGTGAGCGCAAAAATGGCCACGCCCACAAAACCCAGCCACATGCCGCGGCGCTGCGCGCGGGTGCCGGTGCCGGTGCCGGTGCCGGTGGTGTCGTGATTGGTGGGTGTCATGCGCGCACCTTGGTGGCGTGACGCCACAGGCCGAAAAGCCGGGCGGAGGGTGTCAGCGGGGCAGCGCATGTGGGGCGAGTCATGGGCAACAATGTACCGTCTTGCCCATTACAGTATCAGTACAAATAAGGGTTCACGCCAGATTGCTGTGCTGGTTTTTCGGGCAATACAGAGAAGGGCCGGCCATTTCGAGTGGAGAGCGGGCAACGCGCGATGATGCACTGGATATCAACGGGCGGCATTGCGTCGCTGGATTGGCCGACCCACTGACCCGGGCCGTCAACCAGTGCCCGATCAATTTTTTTCACCGCGGGCGCGGCTGCGATCAGTGGCTGGCTGCCATCCACACCACTGTGCTCACCAACACCAAGGCCATGGCCCGGTTGAACCACAGCAGCCGGCGGCCTGATGCGAGCCAGCCGCGCAACAGCGCCCCGGCGCTGGCATACAAGAAATTGCTCACGAACGCGTAGGCCAGCATGACGGGTAGCACCACGGCCATGCGGGCCAACGCGTCGTCGCGCCCCGCGATCCACCCGGCCACGATGGTCAGTGCCAGCATCCAAGCCTTGACGTTGACAAACTGCAATGCCGCGCCCTGCCAGAACCCCACGGTCAGCGCCCCACTCTGCGCCGAGCCCAGTTTGCTGTTTTGGCTCAGTTTGAAGGCCAACCACAACAGGTAGGCCAGGCCGGCCCATTGCAAGGCCAAACGCAAGGTGGGCCATGCCAACAGCACGGTGCCCAGGCCCGCCGCGCTCAAGATCAACAACGCCCCCCAGCCCACCGGAACCGCCAAGACAAACGGCAGGGCGCCGCGCAGCCCACGGTTGGCCGCCAGCGCGGTGGACAAGGTGGTGTTGGGGCCGGGCGTGAAGCTCATGGCGGTGGCCAGGGCCAGCAGTGCGGTGAATTCTTGCCACGTCATGCGCAGGACTGTAAGCGACCGATGGTGGGCCCGTCGGCGGTGGCGCGTTGGAGCATGGGTTGACTCAGATGCCGAGGCCCTTTTTCGCTTCAACTTTGTTGACAAATAGGTGGGCAAACCCTATTCTTAACAAAAATTAAAAATTGACAGGGGGGATCGTATGCTGTCACGCATATCACGCGAGGGTTTGTGCGCCCTCGCTCCCGACGTTCTCGGGTGTATCCGGCGGGTCCGCGCTCACCTGCTTTTGTATGGTTTTGGCGAAAGCGCCTGGACGATCTCGGCACTGCTTCGAGATCAGTTTTGTCAATCCTGTAACGACCTGGTTTCACAATTGTTTGGGTTTTCGCCAGCCGGGCGTGAGCGTGTCTCAAGTACGATCTCGAACGTCAATTTTAAGCCTGTGTTGTTTTGGCATTTTTGGCCAAACGGGTGGTTGAGTGTGGGGATTTCGCCCAAGTCTCGCGGTCAGGCGTCGCTGCTTGGTGTGGGGTAAGTGCAAAGTCCGGGGTTAAAAAAATTACAAGTCAGGGAGTTTTATGAAACAAATCAATCGATGGGTCGCCCGTGGTGGGCGTTGGGTGTTGGCGGCTACCGCAGCGGTGGTCCTGGGCGGATGTGCTGGTGGGAAACTGCACGGCCCCGCAGGGTCCTTTGCCGAGCTCCAGCCAACCCAGGCCAACGAGGCCATCCTGGTTTTCTTCCGCGAGTCAGGCACCGAGGGCCGCGTGCCCTTGGTTCTGGCCAACGACCGTGTGGTGGGATCGTTGCTGGCCGGCCGATACGCACAGGCCCGCGTGTGTGCTGGTGCCTTCATGGCGGGCGCCGCCGACCGTGCCGACGTGGTGGGTGTACCCCAGTACCAACCTGTGACGGTGCAGGCCGGACAAGCCGTCTATCTGCAAGTGACGGAGGGCGCCCAAGGGCAGTTCGAGCTCAAGCCGCTGGATGCGGCTCTGGCGCGCGAGCGTCTGGGCAAACTGCAAGCCGCGTCTCACATCATCAACCGTCACGTGCCCGATTGCACCCCAAAAGTGGTGTCTGCGGTGGCTCCGGTGGTGGTGCCTGAGGTGGTTCCCGCTGTGCCAGTGCCCACTGTGCCGGTGCTGCTCAAGCGCGTTGAGCTGGGCGCCGACGCCCTGTTCCGTTTCGACCGCTCTGGCGCCGACGACATGTTGCCCCAGGGCCGTGCTGCGTTGGTCAAACTGGTCGATGACATTCAGCGCCACGACGTGGCAGTCGAACGGCTGCGCCTGACGGGCCACACCGATCGTCTGGGCACAGACGCCTACAACAACCGCTTGTCACAGCAGCGCGCCGCCACGGTGGGCGACTTCCTTCGTCGCGCAGGCCTGACCATGCCCATGGAGGCTGTTGGCAAGGGAGAGCAGGAGCCCATTGCCACCGGATGCGTGGGCGAAAAGGCCACCCCGGCA
>NZ_JBHTCA010000002.1:205000-214446 GCF_042665215.1 Hydrogenophaga atypica | reverse complement strand
GTGGTGATCAACCCCGACAACACGGTGACCTACACGCCCAACGCCAACTACGTTGGCACGGACAGCTTCAGCTACACGGTGACCAGCCCGGCGGGCGTGACCGAGACCGCCACGGTGACGGTCAGCGTGACGCCGCAGTTGAGCGTTGTGCTCTCAGAAGAAGGGCTGTCTGGTGGCATTGCCGATGCGCTTGGCAATCCCACAGACACCACCGATCTTGCCGCGCTGACCCAAGCCTTGCCGATGGTCGTGACGGCTGCAACAGGCCCTAGCGATCTGAAGTCTGATGGGGCGGCTGTCGTGTGGAACTCGGTCAACACCGCCACTGGTTTGGTTTTGACTGGCCAGGCAGGTGGCAAAGATGTGGTTCGCGTGGACTTCAACAACACCGACAACACCTACAAGGTGGAGTTGCTGGGTCCATTGGACCACGAGTCCGGAGACGGTGAAAACCTGCTTGGTTTCAACATCGACCTGACCACCGCTGCCAACACCTCCCTGAACTTGCAAGTCACGGTCGAAGACGACGCGCCAAGCGACGACGTGCTGGTTCAAGCGTCTGAGATGGTTGCGTTGCAAGACACCAACCTCATGCTGGTGCTGGACACCTCTCAAAGCATGAGTGCGGGGACGCCTTCTCAGCTGTCGCAAGCGGTGGATGCGGCCAAGCTGCTGCTGGACAGCTACGACGCTTACGGCGACGTGCGTGTTCGCCTCGTGGTCTTCGATACGTTGGCCAAGACCCAAGGCAGTGCGTGGATGACCGTGGCCGAAGCCAAGGTGGCGCTGGATGCTGTGCAGTTGGGCAGCTGGACCAACTACGACGCCGCGCTGGCCAACGCCATGGATGCGTTTGGCTCGCCGGGCAAGATAGACGGCGCGCAAAACGTGTCTTACTTCCTGACCGATGGCGCCCCTTCGTATGGCGATGGAAATAACGATGTCAATGGCAATGCACTGGTCAACGCCGCTTCTGGGACTGGGGATGTTGGCATCAGTGCAGCAGAAGAGGCCATCTGGCGCGACTTCCTGACCAACAACGACATCACCTCGTACGCGCTGGGTTTCGGCGGTGACTTCTCCGCCGCCGCCCGTGCGCAGTTGGACCCGATCGCCTACAACGGTGCCACCGGCGTGGACATGGCGGGCATCCGGGTGGGTGGCGTGGGCGCCTTGGCGGACATGCTGTTGAACCTGTCGGCTTCCAGTGTGAGCGGCAACATCATCGGTGCCGAAGGGCGGGACGCGGTGACCAACGAATTGGAGACCGTGGCGCTGGGCGCTGACGGGGGGCACATCTACAGTGTCACCTTCCTGGGAGGCCTCTTCATCTACGATGACAAGCATCAAGCGATTATCAAGGTAGGTGGCAGCGACCTGGTGCACACGTTCGATGCCACAACCGGCAACCTGGTCATTGGCCAGACCTTGGGTTCGGTCAGCTTTGCCGTGAACGTGTTCACGGGTGCCTACGAGTACCGTGGCGTGGTGGGCAACACCGAGCTGGTGAAGCTGGAGCTGATCGACAACGACCGCGACCGCGGCGATGTGGACCTGTCTTTGACGGTGAACTACAACCCCGACGCGGTGCCCACTGTCCTCTCGGCGGTGGTCTCGGAAGAGGGGCTGTCTGTTGGTTCGCCCGACGCTGTAGGCATCCCAACGGACTTGACGAACACTGCAGCTACCACCGGGTTCCTGGCGGCCGATGTGACCTCCGTCACCGGACCGGTTGGGTTGACCTCGGGTGGCGAGGCCGTGACCTGGAGTTCGACCACCACCGCAACCGGGTTGACCTTGACGGGTCAGGCCGGCGGCGAATCGGTGATGGAGGTGGTGTTCAACAACACCAACAACACCTATTCGGTGCAGTTGCTCAAGCCTTTGGACCACCCCAACACCGGCGGGGAAGACGTGCTGAACTTCAGCGTGAACGCCACCACCAGCAGCGGCGCCGTCGAGTTGAAGATTGCGGTGGAAGACGATGCGCCCACCTCGGGCACACAACTGGTGAACTCGGTGGTTGGGCCCAGCACCGAAGCGAACGTCATGCTGGTCCTGGATCGCTCGGGCAGCATGTCCAGCCCGCACGGGCCGACTCTGGTCCGTTGGGACAAGGTGGTGGAGGCCGCCAACAACCTGTTGGACACCTTCGCTGCCAACGGTGAGACCATGGTTCGGCTGGTGTCGTTTGACAACACGGCCACCACCCATGGCACGACCTGGCTGACGGTGACCGAAGCCAAGGCCATCATCAACGCCATGCCCGACCCGGCGTTTGGCCCTGGCACCAACTACGACGCCGCATTGAACGTGGCCATGTCGGCTTTCTCGACCACCACCGGTCGTTTGGCCGACGCGAACAACTATTCCTACTTCCTCACGGACGGTGTTCCGAACTTTGGCGACGGGAATACATCGGCTCTGCTCAACCTGGAAGGTGCCGACGATATCGGTGTCTCGTCTGCGGAGGAAACCATTTGGAAGAACTTCTTGGAGTCCAACCAAATTGTGTCTCAAGCGCTGGGCTTCTCTGCCTCCTACAGCGCGGCCGAGATCGGGCAACTCGACCCCATTGCCTACAACGGCGTGACCCGCACCGAGTTGAGCGGCGTGCACGTGCCCAACCCGAACGACCTGAGTGCGGCGCTGGTGGGTTTGGCGCCGGGCGCACCCGGGTTCTCGGGCACAGTGGTGGGGGCATTGGGCGCGGACGCCACCACGGGCCAGAGCGAAACGGTGTCGCTGGGGGGCGATGGTGGTCACATTCACAGTGTGGGCCTGCTGGGCGGCACCTTCACCTACAACGCCGCCACCGACAGCGTGTCGAAAACCGGCGGTGCCGGCTTGACGCACAGCTTCAATGCGGCCACCGACGTGTTGACCATTGACGATGCGGCCACCAACCAAAGCTTGTCGATCAACATGGTGACGGGTGCGTACACCTACAGCGCGCCCACGGGCACGATCACCAAGGCGTCTGTGGTGCTGGTGGATGGCGACGGGGATCAAGGGTCTGTGTCGCTGACGTTGGCGGTGGTCACCAAGATGGGGACCGTGTATGCCGACACGCTGGTGGGCACCGACGGGGCCGACGTCATCGTGGGTGGCGCAAGCGCTGACACGCTGACCGGTGCTGGCGGGGCCGACACCTTTGTGTGGCTGCGAGGCGATGGCGGCAATCTTTTGGTCAGAGACACTATCAAAGACTTCCAGGTGGGCAACTTCGATGTGACGGTCACGGGCGCCAACGCCGCCGATCGGTTGGATTTGTCCAACTTCTTGGTGGGGGCGACGGCCGACAACATTGGCAACTACCTCAGCGTCGTTCAGGTGGGTGCAAATGCGGAAATCCGCATCAGCACTCAAGGTGGGTTCGTGAATGGGGCCTACTCGTCCGTGACCACTATCCACAACGGTGGCACCATCGTGCTGGAGGGTGTGACCCTGAGCGGCTCCAACCTGGACAATCTGAACCAGTTGCTGAACTCTGGCCAGTTGGTGATTGGTTAAACGCTTCTGCGCCGTATCGCTCATCTGAGCGAGCGACAAGCCAACCGATGTGAGTCGGTTGGCTTTTTTTCGCGCTCAACCGCGGCGTGAGCGAATTGAATTGACGCCTTTGGGTCAATCGCGGTAAAAGTGCTTTTTATGAACCGTACAAATGCGGCCTTGTCGCCGCTGGGCATTCAGTCGATTGGACCAACCGTCGGGGATCTGCCTGCCGAGGCTCAGGCTTTTATGCTTCGGCGGGGCTCCGTGCGCACTTGGCGGCATGGCGAGGCCGTACAGGAACATTTGGTGCCTGTGCGCCACATGTCTTGGATCAAGGCCGGGCGGTTGCGGTCTACCCTGACCCAGTCCGATGGTGTGGTTCAGTCGGTGGGTTGGGTCATGCAGTCGGAGCTCATTGGCATGGCCGGCTTGTTGACCGGTACGCCCTCTCGTGTGACGCTGCGCGTGGACACGGCAACTGCCACCGTCGTGCAAATCGACCGTGCCACGTTGGAGGACTTGATCAACCAGGTGGCAGGGGTGGGCTTGGGCATTGCGGTGGGCATGAGCCGGCGACAAGATCAACTGTTTGACATCATCGATGTGGGGCGCCCCCGTTTGCTGATCGAGAAGCTGCGTGCCGTTCTGGTGTGGTGGACCCGCAATTTTGGGGTGACCGCGCTGGATGGCAGTGTCGAGTTGTGGGTCTCACAAAGCGATTTGGCGGACGGTGTCGGCGCGTCCCGCCAACGCGTTCACAGCGAATTGAAGCGACTCCAAGACATGCAGGAGGTTGAGCTGGCCTACCGCAAGCTGATCGTTCGTCCGTTGTTCTTCAGAAAGCTCAAGGAAGTGGACCAGCTTTGATTGAAGCGTTCCTGCCCGGAGCGGTTGCAGCACATCGTGTCACTCACATGGTGTTAGTGACGTGCGCAACATCCCTGCACAATGTCAGGCGTCGTCGTTCCATGTTCCTTGTTCCATGCCCGCCTTTGTGGTGTCAGATCCAGCGCTGGTGCGCCATGCCCATCAGCCGTTGACCGAGCAGCTTGCAGCCCGTTTTGCGCATCGCATTCGGGCCAGGCTGCTCGCGCCCGGGACGCGGTTGCCCTCCGTCAGGGAATGTGCCCGGCAGCAAGGTGTCAGCCCCGCCACCGTGGTGGTGGCCTACGATCTCTTGCAGGCCCAGGGGTTGGTCGAGGCCCGGCGTCAACGGGGATTTTTCGTTCGCGACACCGCTTTGGCTGGCACGCGGTCTGTGGTGGCCCAGGCCGCGCCGCCGCCCAGCATCGCGCAGGCCACCTTGGCCTCCGGCACGGCGTTCAATGCCACGGCACTGATTCGAGGCATGTTCCACGACCCGGCGGGCCGACTGCAACCGGGTGCTGGGACGTTTCCCCCTGAATGGCTGGAGACGGCGTTTTTGTCGGCCGCCTTGCGCAAGGTGGCCGCTGCGGCCCAACTCTCGCAGGCCTCGTTGCGCTATGGAGAGCCGATGGGCGACAGCGGCCTGCGCCGAGCACTCGCGCACCGGTTGACGGGCATGCACCTGCCGGTGGCGCCCGAGCACATCATCACCACCCTGGGGGCCACCCAGGCGTTGGACATCGTGAGCCGCACCTTGCTCAAGGCGGGCGATGCGGTGATGGTGGAGGAGCCGGGCTGGTCGGTCGAGTTTGCCCGCCTCGCGGCTTTGGGCATGCGGGTGCTGCCGGTGCCGCGTCGGGTGGACGGCCCCGACTTGGCGGTGATGGCGCGCTACTGCGAAGAGCACGCCCCCAAGTTGTTTGTCAGTGTGAGCGTGTTCCACAACCCCACCGGCTGCTGCCTGTCGCCCGCTGCTGCCCACCGGGTGCTGCAGTTGGCGCACCGCTTTGGCTTTCATGTGGTGGAGGACGACACCTATGGCCACATCGCGCCCGAACACGCCACCCGCCTGAGTGTGCTGGACGGCTTGCAGCGCAGCATCTACGTCAGCGGTTTCGCCAAGATATTGGCCCCCGACTGGCGGGTCGGCTTTTTGGCGGCACCGCCGGCGCTGGTGGAGCGGCTGCTGGACACCAAGTTGCTGAGCACCTTGACCACACCGTCGCTGCTGGAGCGGGCGATGGCGCTGTGCATGGAGCAAGGCCATTTGCGCCGGCACGCGGAGCGCATCAAAACCCGGCTGGACGCAGCGCGAGCACGTTCGGTGCGGCTGGCCCAGGCGGCAGGTTGTGCGTTTGTGACCGAGCCGGCCGGCCTGTTTGGCTGGGTGGATGTGGGCGTGGACAGCGAGGCGCTGGCCTTGCGCATGCTTGACCTGGGTTACCTGCTGGCGCCCGGCACCCTGTTCCACGCCACCCGCCAGCCCAGCACGTTGATGCGCATCAACTTTGCGACCACGCAGGACGCAGCGTTTTGGGACACCTTTGGCCCGGTGCGCGACGCCGTGGCCCACGGCCGCAGCGGGGTCTGACCGGCTTCAGCCTTGCGACAGCGCTTCCCACCGTTCCATGGCCTGCAGCAGCTCGTCGTCGAGCTCGGCGTGGCGTTTGGCCAGTGCGGTCGCGCGCGTGGGGTCGATGGCGTACAGGCTGCCGTCGGCCAGCAGAACATCGATCTCCTGCTGTTCTTTTTCCAACGCTTCCATGTGTTGTGGCAGAGCCTCCAGCTCGCGCTGTTCCTTGTAGCTGAGCTTGCGCTTGGTGCTGGCAGCCGGTGGCGCCACAGGGGCGGGCGCCGGCGCGGGTGTTGGGGGGGGGGCTGACGCCGCCTTCTGCGCCGCGATCTCGGCCGCGCGGGTGGATTGGGTGATCCAGTCCTGCACATCGCCTTCGTACTCACGCCATTGGCCGGCGCCCTCAAACACGATGGTGCTGGTGACCACGTTGTCCAGAAAGCGCCGGTCGTGGCTGACCAGGAAGACGGTGCCGGGGAAGTCGGCCAGCAGGTCTTCCAGCAGTTCGATGGTGTCGATGTCGAGGTCGTTGGTGGGTTCGTCCAGCACCAGCACGTTGGCCGGGCGGGCGAACAGGCGGGCCAGCAGCAGGCGGTTGCGCTCGCCGCCAGAGAGGGTGCGCACCGGCGCGTTGGCGCGCGCGGGCGAGAACAAAAAGTCGCTCAGGTAGCTCTTGACGTGGGTGCGGCGGTTGCCGATCTCGATCCACTCGCTGCCCGGGCTGATGAAGTCTTCCAGCGTCGCGTCCAGGTCCACCTGATCGCGCATCTGGTCGAAGTACGCCACGTCGAGCTGGCTGCCCTGGCGTACCGTTCCGCTGTCGGGTGCGAGCTGGCCCAGGATCATGCGCAGCAGGGTGGTCTTGCCAGCGCCGTTGGGGCCCATCAGGCCCACCTTGTCGCCGCGCAGAATGGTGCAGCTGAAGTCCTTCACCACCTGCTTGGCTGTTGGGCCTTCGCCGAAGCGTTTGCTCACTTTCTCCAGCTCGGCCACGATCTTGCCGCCAGCCGCTGCGCTGGCCACTTCAAGCCGCACACGGCCCACGGCGTCGCGCCGCTGGGCGCGTTGCTCGCGCAGCTTTTCCAGCCGGGTGATGCGGCCCTGGGCGCGGGTGCGGCGGGCCTCCACGCCTTTGCGTATCCACACCTCTTCCTGCGCCAGCAGCTTGTCGGCGCGGGCGTTGATCACCGCCTCCTGCTGCAGTTGCACCTCTTTCAGCGTTTGGTACTGAGCGAAGTTGCCGGGGTAGCTGAGCAGGCGGCCACGGTCCAGCTCCACCATGCGGGTGGCCACGCGGTCGAGGAAGGCGCGGTCGTGGCTGATGGTGAGCACGCTGCCATTGAATTCCAGCAGCAGGTCCTCCAGCCAGGTGATGCTGTCCAGGTCCAGGTGGTTGGTGGGCTCGTCCAGCAGCAGCACATCGGGTCGGCTCACCAGGGCCTGCGCCAGGGCCACGCGTTTCTTGTTGCCGCCCGACAACGTGCCCACGGTGGTGGCGCCGTCCAGGTGCAGTCGGTGCAGGGTTTCGTCCACGCGCTGTTCCCAGTTCCAGGCGTCCAGCGCCTCGATGCGGCTTTGCAGCATGTCCAGATCGTGGCCCTCGCCGCCGCTGAGGTAAATCTCGCGCGCTTCGATGGCGTCTTTCAGGCCGGCGCTGGCGGCGTCGAACACGGTGGCGTCCAGATCGAGCACGGGTTCCTGTGGCACGTAAGCGATGCGCAGGCCGTTTTGCACCTGCACCGTGCCGTCGTCGGGTTTTTCGAGGCCGGCCAGTATCTTGAGCAGGGAGGATTTGCCGGTGCCGTTGCGGCCAATCAGGCCAACACGCTCTTGGGTTTCGAGCGCAAAGTCGGTGTGGTCCAGCAGCGGCACGTGGCCGTAGGCCAGGTGGGCCTGGGTGAGGGTGATCAATGCCATAAGTGAGCGGGATTATCCCCGCCCTCTATATAGTGACCGGCATGAACACGACGGAGGACCGGTCATGGATTTGGTGGTGAATGGCGCGAAGCGCGTGGTGGAGGTGGACCCGACCACCCCTTTGTTGTGGGTGTTGCGCGATGCGCTGGCACTCACAGGCACCAAGTTCGGCTGCGGTGTGGCCGCCTGTGGCGCCTGCACCGTGCGGGTGGCGGGCCACGCGGTGCGTTCGTGTGTCACGCCGGTGTCGGTGGTGGCGGGCAAGCCGGTTCAAACCATTGAGGGTTTGGCCGACGGTGGCCGCTTGCACCGCCTGCAGCAGGCGTGGATTGATGAACAGGTTCCGCAGTGTGGCTACTGCCAGTCGGGCATGTTGATGGCGGCGGCCGCGTTGCTGGACAAAACACCCAAACCCACCGATGCCGATATCGACGCCGCGATGACCAACCTCTGCCGCTGTGGCACCTACCAGCGCGTGCGCCGCGCCATCCACCGCGCTGCAGCGGCGGGAGGCAAGCCATGAGCCGCGCATCGGCGCAGGCGGGCAAGGTGTCGCGCCGAGGGCTGCTGCTGGGCGCGGCGGGTGCGGCTGGGTTGCTGCTGGTGGGGTGGGGTGTCATCCCGCCTCGCTCGCGTCAGGGTAAGCCAGAGTTGTGGTCGGTCGGGGAAGGCGAGGTGGCCCTCAACGGTTGGATCAAGGTGCTGGCCGATGGCGGCGTGGCGCTGGCCATGCCCCGCAGCGAAATGGGGCAAGGCGTGCACACGGCGCTGGCCATGCTGGTGGCCGAGGAAATGGACTTGCCGCTGGCGCGCGTGCAGGTGGTGCAGGCCGGGGCAGACAAGATCTACGGCAACGTGGCCATGTTTGTGGCCAGCCTGCCTTTTCACCCCGCGCTGTCGGAAGGCGCTGCACCGCCATTCAAGGTTCGAGCGGCAGAGTGGTTGGTGGCCAAGGTGGCGCGCGAGCTGGGCATCAACGCCACCGGGGGTTCTTCAAGCGTGGCAGACGCGTGGGAGCCCGTGCGGGCGGCAGCGGCCACCGCGCGGGCGGCCCTGCTGGGTGCCGCAGCAGCGCAATGGAAGCTGCCGGTGGCCGAATTGGCCATTGTGGAGGGGATGATCCGGCATTCCTCGGGTGCGCAGGCGCATTTCGGGCAGCTGGCCCGTTCGGCCTCGGCCACGCCACCGGGCACCGTCACGCTCAAAGCCCACGCGGATTTCAAGCTGCTGGGGCGTGCTGCGCCGCGCTTGGATTTGCCGTCCAAGGTGGACGGCAGCGCGGTGTTTGGCCTGGACGTGCGCTTGCCCGACATGGCGTTTGCGGCCGTCCGCATGTGCCCGGTACTTGGCGGCGCGCCCGGCGCCTTTGACGCCAACGTCGCCTTGCGCATGCCGGGGGTGGTGCGCGTGGTGTCCTTGCCTTCTTACGCGGGCAGCACGGCCGGTGTGGCAGTTGTGGCGTCGAGCTACTGGCAGGCGCAGCAGGCGGTGCGAGCACTCAACATCGCGTGGCGGCATCCTGTGGGGCCGTTGGTCGACAGCGAGAACATTCGCCAGCAACTGTTGAACGAGGTGGGCACCGATAGCGGTTTCG
>NZ_JBHTCA010000002.1:197500-200000 GCF_042665215.1 Hydrogenophaga atypica | reverse complement strand
CTGTGAAGGTGTCTTGTAAAGGATGCTGGAGGTATCAGAAGTGCGAATGCTGACATGAGTAGCGTTAAAGCGGGTGAAAAGCCCGCTCGCCGTAAGCGCAAGGTTTCCTACGCAACGTTCATCGGCGTAGGGTGAGTCGGCCCCTAAGGCGAGGCAGAGATGCGTAGCTGATGGGAAACAGGTCAATATTCCTGTACCGATTGTTAGTGCGATGTGGGGACGGATCTTAATAGGTTATCCGGCGGTTGGAAGTGCCGGTTTAGACAGAAGTAGGCGTGCGTTAGGTAAATCCGGCGCACATATACCGAGGCTGTCGATCGAGAGAGCTTGCTCTTGAAGTAACTGAACGAGGTCCCAGGAAAAGCCACTAAGCTTCAGCTAACAACGACCGTACCGCAAACCGACACTGGTGCGCGAGATGAGTATTCTAAGGCGCTTGAGAGAACTCAGGAGAAGGAACTCGGCAAATTGACACCGTAACTTCGGAAGAAGGTGTGCCCTAGTAGTGTGATGAGAACATCTGAGCACGAATGGGTTGCAAAAAATAGGTGGCTGCGACTGTTTATTAAAAACACAGCACTCTGCAAACACGAAAGTGGACGTATAGGGTGTGACGCCTGCCCGGTGCTGGAAGATTAATTGATGGGGTGCAAGCTCTTGATCGAAGTCCCAGTAAACGGCGGCCGTAACTATAACGGTCCTAAGGTAGCGAAATTCCTTGTCGGGTAAGTTCCGACCTGCACGAATGGCGTAACGATGGCCACACTGTCTCCTCCTGAGACTCAGCGAAGTTGAAATGTTTGTGATGATGCAATCTCCCCGCGGAAAGACGGAAAGACCCCATGAACCTTTACTGTAGCTTTGTATTGGACTTTGAACAGATCTGTGTAGGATAGGTGGGAGGCTTTGAAGTGCGGTCGCTAGATCGCATGGAGCCAACGTTGAAATACCACCCTGGTGTGTTTGAGGTTCTAACCTAGGTCCATTATCTGGATCGGGGACCGTGCATGGTAGGCAGTTTGACTGGGGCGGTCTCCTCCCAAAGCGTAACGGAGGAGTTCGAAGGTACGCTAGTTACGGTCGGACATCGTGACGATAGTGCAATGGCATAAGCGTGCTTAACTGCGAGACTGACAAGTCGAGCAGATGCGAAAGCAGGACATAGTGATCCGGTGGTTCTGTATGGAAGGGCCATCGCTCAACGGATAAAAGGTACTCTGGGGATAACAGGCTGATACCGCCCAAGAGTTCATATCGACGGCGGTGTTTGGCACCTCGATGTCGGCTCATCTCATCCTGGGGCTGTAGCCGGTCCCAAGGGTATGGCTGTTCGCCATTTAAAGAGGTACGTGAGCTGGGTTTAAAACGTCGTGAGACAGTTTGGTCCCTATCTTCCGTGGGCGCTGCAGATTTGAGGAAGCCTGCTCCTAGTACGAGAGGACCGGAGTGGACGCACCTCTGGTGTACCGGTTGTCACGCCAGTGGCATTGCCGGGTAGCTAAGTGCGGAAGAGATAACCGCTGAAAGCATCTAAGCGGGAAACTCGTTCCAAGATGAGATCTGCCGGGGCCTTGAGCCCCCTAAAGAGTCGTTCAAGACCAGGACGTTGATAGGCTGGGTGTGGAAGCGCAGTAATGCGTTAAGCTAACCAGTACTAATTGCTCGTGCGGCTTGACCCTATAACTTTGATCAAAAATCGATCAAAGATGAGTGTCTGAACACAGTTGAATCCAACTGTTCTTATGCACGCATTCAAGTGAATAGACGTAGCGCAATCGAAAAAGCTGATAAGACTCTATGAATTCGCTGTGCTGAGCATGTGCTCAGTGCGGCAACCCGTTATGCCTGACGACCATAGCAAGTTGGTACCACTCCTTCCCATCCCGAACAGGACAGTGAAACGACTTAGCGCCGATGATAGTGCGGATTCCCGTGTGAAAGTAGGTCATCGTCAGGCTCTTATAAAGACCAAACGCCCGATGCCAGCGCAGTGCTGGTGCCGGGCGTTTCGTTCTCTGGTGAGAGCGAGGTCTGTGAGCATGCTCTGAGAGGGGTTCTCTGGGGTGCGAGGGGAAAAGTTGACTGGTTTCTTGTGAGTCGTCAGAAAAAACTTTGACGACTGACCAAAAACTGTGTCATAATACGAGGCTCTGCTGATCGCGGCGGTGCTAAGAAAACGAAGGATGACGAGTGGTGCTGAGAGGCCTGCTTGGGTGTTCTGAGTTGTGGTTCATTAACAAACTACAGCCGATAAGCGTGGGCGTTTGAAGGCGACGAGTTGCCTGCAGATTCTTCGGAATCACAAACGCTCATGGAATAGTAAGAGATGAAATATCGCAGAAATGTGATGATCTTCTCAATTCCGTTTTATGAGTGGTCTGACCTGGTGACAGGTTGGGCAAAAAATTCAAGATCGAACTAAAGAGTTTGATCCTGGCTCAGATTGAACGCTGGCGGCATGCTTTACACATGCAAGTCGAACGGTAACAGGCCGCAAGGT